>JAUSDQ010000304.1 GCA_030650525.1 Sulfuricaulis sp. | reverse complement strand
GGCGAAACGACTCAACGATATGCACCGCGTCTTCGCCCAGCGCGTTCGCGTGTTGGATGCGGATGCTTGGCAGCCGGAGAGCGAATGATCATAACTCCCGGTGATAAGAGGGAGTACTTGCAGGGCCAGCGAGAGTTAGAGCGGAATCCATTCAGTTTGACCCGTATCCATCGTGTTTGAAGTAGTTGTTGCACTCTTCTGGGGTGAAGGTTTGGAGGATGTCCCCAATTCTGTCCCAGAGGGCGGGGATTGATCGCTCGCCAGCCTTGCGCAGATGCGCTTTGAGTTTTGCGAAGGACTGTTCGATCGGATTGAGATCGGGGGAATAGGGCGGAAGGCGCCGCAGCGTTGCGCCTGTCGCCTCGATCGTCTCGCGCACACCGGCGACCTTGTGGGCGGGAAGGTTGTCCATCATGACGATCTCGCCGGGCGCCAGCGTCGGCACCAGGCATTGTTCGAGATAGGTGAGGAAGATTTCGCCGTTCATCGGGGCGTCGACCACGAACGGAGCGGTCATGCCGTCCTTGCGCAGGCCGGCCACGAAGGTGGTCATCTTCCAATGGCCGTGCGGAACCTTGGCGACGAGCCGTTGACCACGCCGGCTGCGCCCGCGCAGCCTTGTCATGTTGGTTGAGGTCCCGGTCTCGTCGATGAAGACGAGCTTGCTCGGATCAAGCCGCGGCTGCTCTTGTTTCCACTCCGTGCGCGCCAGGCTGACGTCTTCGCGGTCTTGCTCGGCGGCGTGCAGGCTTTTTTTTGAAGCTGATATCGTAACGGTCGTAGAACCGCCACACCGAACTGGCGCTCACCACGATCCCACGCTGTCTCAGTCTGCTGCGGATTTCTTGCAGCGTCAGATCCGGCTCGGCGGCCGTCAATGCCAGCAGCCATTCCTTGTGCGAATCCAGCGGCGAGCGCTTGCCGCCCATCGGCTTGGCCGCGACCGACCCGGTCTGTCGCCAACGCGCAACCCACTTGATCGCCGAACTCGGGCTCACCTCAAAAGTCGCCGCCGCTTCATGGCAAGAGACCCCCGTCTCGACCGCGCGCACGACCCGCTCACGTAAATCCTGCGAATAGGCCTTCGGCATCGTTCATCTCCCGAATCATCGATCCATGGAGACTCGCCTATTCGCCCGACTTTGAGAATCCCTGCCGTTCCGCTATCGATTCAAGCTGATCGGATTATGCTCTAAGCGGCGGCCTTGTTGAAGCTGGTGGTGATGGTTTCCTTGATCGGCTCGACCGTCTTGGTCGCCACCTTCTGCGCATGCTCGGACAATTCCTTGGCCTGCGCGGTCAGGGTGTCGAACTGCGTGCGCATATAGCCGGTGGTCTTTTCGACCACCTCGGCATAGGACTTCGCGGCCAGCAATTCGCCGAACAGGTCGAAAGCGGCGTTGCTGTTGGCGCGCGCGGTCTCGATCAGCTTGAGGCCGTAGTCCGAGGACCCCTTGCTGGCGTTGCTGTAGGTATCCTCGAGCACAGTGGTGGCCTGCTCGGCCGCGCTCTTGATCTTCTCGTAGTTGTCCTTGGCCTGCGCGATGCCCTTCTCGGCCAGCTCGCGGAAGGCGGCCGGCATTTCAACATTCGGCATATCGAATTTGGGCATGTCGAATTTCGGCATCTCGAAGGCGGATTCGGTAACGACGACCGGTTTGGCTTTCGCTTTCGGGGTCGCGGTGGAGATGGTTTCAGCCATGATCATTATCCTCGGCTTGGAGGGCGGTTTTCCCGCCGAAAAT
>JAUSDQ010000271.1 GCA_030650525.1 Sulfuricaulis sp. | reverse complement strand
CGACCTCGCGCGGCACCCGCTCCTGCCCGAGATCAGTTACGACGACTTCGCCAAGGTGGACCTGCGCATCGCGCGCATCGTCAAGGCGAGTCACGTGGAAGGCGCGGACAAACTGCTGCAACTGACGGTCGATCTCGACGGGATCACGCGTACCGTGTTCGCCGGGATCAAGGAGGCTTACAAACCGGAAGATCTCGAAGGGCGGCTCACGGTGGTCGTGGCCAATCTCGCTCCGCGCAAGATGAAATTCGGTATGTCCGAGGGCATGGTGCTCGCCGCCGGACCCGGTAAAAAGGATTTGTGGATTCTCTCGCCCGATGACGGCGCGCAACCGGGCATGCGGGTGAAATAATTTTTTAAGGAACCTCTGAATAACTAGAACCTATCTCAAAAATACTCTGGCCTATATTCGTAGGGTGGGCATCGCCCACCAACACGGCTTCGCCAGCTGTCCGACGGTGGGCGGTGCCCACCCTACATACATTTTGAGATAGGTTCTAGATACGTTTTTAAATTAATCAGTACACCCCGGGGATGAATTTTTTGACCTTGGCTTGATAATCGGGATACTCTTTATAGTGCTGCCGTAGCCAAATCTCCTCGTATGCCGCCTTGCGGTCGAAGAAGACCGCCAACACCATCGCATACAGCCCGCCGGCCCAGCTCAACCACCACAGGGCCCATCCGAAACTCGCCAGCAACACACCTGCGTATATCGGGTGACGCATCAATTTGAACGCGCCCTGCCGGCGCAGCGTGGCGCCAGCGAGTGGTTTCGGATAGGGCGTGAGCGCATCGCCGAGGCTGATGAATCCCCAGACAATCAACGCGGCGCCCAGCACAGCCACGGCCACACCCGCCACTTGGGCAAGTTCCACGGGCATAAAATGGCCGGCGCCGCATCGCATGGGAATCGCCAACGCCAGCAGCATCAGCGGCACCTGGGCCAATACCCACATTCCGCCACGCGCCGTGAAGGATGGCTTTGCTTGTGTCATGCCGAAATCCCCATGAATGAAGCACGGTAACGCTTGTTGCCTCGACGGTAAAGCCCGGCGATACTTTCCGGTCATGTCCGAACAGTCATCACGCACCGTCACGGCGGCGCAAATCGACGCCTGGCTGCCGCAGACGCAATGCACCCAATGCGGTTACCCGCGTTGCCGCGCCTACGCCGAAGCGCTCGCCGCCGGCTCCGCCGATATCAACCAATGTCCGCCGGGCGGCGATGTCACTCTTCAGGCGCTGGCCGCGTTGCTGCATCTCCCTGCGAAATCGCTGAACCCGCGATACGGCGCGCACAAACCGCGGGCGCGCGCCATGATAGACGAAACCCTTTGCATCGGCTGCCGCAAGTGCATCGATGCCTGTCCGGTGGATGCCATTCTCGGCGCACGCAAGCTGATGCACACGATCATCGCCGATGAATGCACCGGCTGCGAGCTGTGCCTGCCGCCTTGTCCGGTGGATTGTATCGTGTTGGTGCCCCTGGATTCAGCTGCCAAAGGCGAGCCGTGGCCGGAATACCCGCGCGTTGAAACCGACCGTTGGCGCGTGCGAACCGAAAAGCGCTGGCATCGCCTGGCGCAACGCAAACGTGTACGCGCGGTGTCGCGCGCTTCCGATCCTGCGCCGGCGTCCGATCGCGAACGGATGCGCGCTGAGATACGCGCCGCCGTCGAACGAGCCAAGGCTAAAAAAACACGTCGATCCAACAGAGATTTTTAGGGTGTGTCACAAAATGAAACTTGCCCGCATTTTTCGTAGGGTGCGCAAAAGCGAAGCGTTGCGCACCATAACAGCCCGTGCGGTGCGCTTCGCTGTCGCTCAGCACACCCTACCAAGAACTGATTCATGAATGCATCCAAGCGGCGGGAAATTTTTGCGCGGCTCAAGCGCGCGAATCCCAGCCCAACAACTGAGCTTAAATATCGCACACCCTTTGAATTGCTGGTATCGGTGATCCTCTCCGCGCAGGCGACGGATAAAAGCGTCAACAAGGCCACGGCCGAGCTTTTTAAAGTCGCGAACACGCCGCAGCAAATCATCGATCTCGGATTGCGCGGCCTCAAGCGTCACATCAAGACCATCGGCCTGTACAACACCAAGGCCGCCAATATTCTCAAGACCTGCCGTATCCTCGTGGAAAAACATGGCGCGCAGGTGCCCGACACGCGCGCCGATCTGCAAGCGCTGCCGGGCGTGGGGCGCAAGACCGCCAACGTTATTCTCAATACCGCCTTCGGTCAGCCGACCATCGCCGTGGATACGCATATCTTCCGTGTGGCCAACCGCACCGGGCTGGCGCCGGGAAAAAACGTGCTGGCGGTAGAGATGAAACTGCTCAAGGTTGTTCCCGAAGAATACCGCCACGACGCGCACCACTGGCTGATCCTGCACGGACGTTATACCTGCATCGCCCGTAAGCCGCGTTGCCCGGGCTGTGTTATCTATGATTTGTGCGAGTACCGGGCTAAAGTAGCGATATGTCACCAAGACACGCCGCCACCGGATTAAGCCATGGCCACGGCGAGCTTCCGGAACACGCGGAAAGAGCGGTCAAACGCGCGCTCGCCAAAGCGGGTCTGGCGCGCGCCAACGCCGTGCTGCTGTTTCTCACGCCGGAATACTCCGCCAACCCCGAGCCGGCATTGCGCGCCGCGGCGCGTGCGGGCGGCTGCCTGCAGGTCGTGGGTTGCACCGGCGCCGGCATACTCACGGATGAGGAATGGGTGCTCGACAGTCCCGGCGCGGCGGCGATGGTGCTGGGCGGCAATATTCATCTGAACATTTCTCCTCAGGGTAACTTGAGCGATGAGGACATGGTGCTGAGCCTGTGCACGCCCGCGGGCCTGACGGCGGACTGGCTCGATGTCCCGGCGCGCCGCTTTGGCGCCGTGTCGGGTGATTTGTTCGGTCACGGCCCGTTCAAGGTCTGGAGCGGCGCGCGCGTGGCGGAGTCCGAACAGGTGGACGCCATCATGAGCGGCGTGAACGGTGTTATCGGCGCCTCCCAGGGTGTGCGCGCCCTGACCTCCCCCATCGAAGTCGCGGAAGTGCAGGGCTACGACATCAAGCGCCTCGGCAATTACCCGGCGCTGAGCGTGCTGGTCCAATCGCTCCCGCAGAACGTGCGCGAGATGGAGCGCGTGCCGCTGCACCTTATTATGGGCGGCGTCACGATCGGCGATCCCGACACCGCTATCCGCGAGGGCCGTTATCGGCTCAATCACATCGTCGCCGCCAATCCGGGCGACCAGTCCATCACGCTGTCGGAGCGACCCGCGCGCGGTGAGCGTCTGTTCTGGGCGATGCGCGACGCGCTCACGGCCGAACGCGATATGCGCGCCTGTATCTCACGCAGCGCCCAGGAACTCGGCAGTGAACCCGACCTGGCCCTGCTGTTCCCGTGCATGGGACGCGGCCCGAACTTCTTCGGTAACCGCGATCGCGATATCGAGGCGCTGCGCGCGCACTTTCCCGGGCTACCGATCGTTGGCATGTACGGCAACGGCGAGCTCGGCCCGCTCGACGGCGTCAATCACCTGTTCCAGTATTCCGCGATTCTTGGCCTGTTCAGCGCCAAAGCGGTCTGACCATGTACGGCGGACAAGATCGCGGGGAGACGCGCGCGGTTTTCTTTCGCGCCTGGGACGCGCACCGCGCCGGACGGCCGCTCGAGGGCGTGGAAAAATTAATCGTGCAGGTGGCCCTGCGCCATCCCGAATACCATCCGCTGCTCGATGAACCGGAAGCGGCGCGCGAGCGCGATTACTTTCCGGAATCGGGCGAGACCAATCCCTTCCTGCACCTCGGCATGCATATCGCCATCGAGGAGCAGTTGTCGATCGATCAGCCGCCAGGCATACGCGGCTATTATCGGAAAATGATCAATCGGTTCTCCGACGAGCATGAGGTTCAGCACCGCATGATGGAGTGCATGGGCGAGATGCTGTGGCAGGCGAGTCGTCAGGCGGCCGCGCCGCAAGCGGCAATTTATCTGGATTGTTTGCGCCGGCTGTTGGACGCCCGATAAAATTGGCCGATACCCTTACCCCGGATCGAGGATGTCCTGAAACTTTTGCCTGACCCCCGGGTCTCATTTTGACTCCATAGTGGCATTGTGGTCAGCTGTCGCCCGGAGAATGGTTATCCTTATCATATTTTACTGAGGAGAACGGTAAATAGTGCGCACCGCGGCATTCATTGGGTTCCTTCTCCCCCCGGGAAAGGGGAAAATAATGTGCACTATTTGCCGGTCGGGTCAGTAACTTACCGTCACGGAGTTTTTCATGCCAGTTGCTCAAAGTACCGCGCGGTGGGTGGCGCCGGTCATCAGGGGTCTCGATTCGGCTCAACCGTTAATCGATCTCGGTGTCCGCCTGTGGGTCGCCAATGTCTTCTGGAAATCTGGGGTGGAATCCCTGAATGATTGGGAAATGACGGTTGACCTGTTCACCAATGAGTTTCATGTGCCACTGCTCTCGCCGCTGGCGGCCGCTGTTGTCGGAACCGGAGTGGAGCTTATCTTTCCCGTGTTCCTGGCGCTCGGGCTGGCCGGGCGTTTCAGCGCCGGAGCCTTGTTTATTTTTAATATCATGGCGGTGATTTCCTACCCGGCGCTTAACGAAGTCGGCCTTAAAGACCATGTCTATTGGGGAATTTTTCTGATGGTTGCGCTGTTGCATGGCCCGGGAAAGATTTCCGTCGACTATCTCATCCGCCGGAAATGGATGAAAGATTAAAACAGGTAACTGCTACTCATGCCCCATACCGCCGTTAAAATAAAACCGGTCACCGGCTCTGCGTTTGCCGGTTGTCTCGAGCGCCATGGTCTGGGTCCGCTGCGCCGCGACCGGCTGCGTGAGCTGCAGATCAACGTCGGGCGCCTGTGTAACCAGGCCTGCAACCATTGTCACGTGGATGCCGGCCCCAAGCGCACCGAGATCATGACATGGGAAACCATGGAACAGATTCTCGCGTGGGCCGAGGCGGCCGATATTTCTACGGTCGATATCACCGGCGGGGCGCCGGAAGTCAATCCGCATTTTCGCCGTCTGGTGGACAGCTTCCTGGCCCGCGGCGCGCACGTGACCGCGCGCTGCAACCTCACGGTGCTGCTCGAACCCGGGCAAAATGATCTGG
>JAUSDQ010000269.1 GCA_030650525.1 Sulfuricaulis sp. | reverse complement strand
CTGCTTTACGTTTTGGCCGCTCGGCGGGTTGTGACGGATTTTGATCCCTTTGCCGTTCGGCGTTCTCCGGCCGCGCCGCTTCGCCGGCACTGGCGCGGCCTTGGGTGTCGGCCGCGTGCGCCGGCAAAATCATAAATATTGCGGAAAGAATTAGAAGAGATTTCAAGGTTCGCATGGTTTGTCTCCTGGATCGGACGTACGCGTTATTTCACGACACGCAGGGTCGGACCTTTGCCCGGCGGTTTGTCTTCAGGCGGCTTGCCATCCGGGCCAGGCTCGGTTTTGTCCGCGGCCGGCGTTTCCGGAAACGTGATGCCCTGGCTGTTCTCGCGCGCGTAAATCGCCAGCACCGCCGGGTACGGGATTTCAACGCGAAAACTCTGTGCGGCAAAACGGGCGGAGAACCGCAGCGCGGCGGCGGAAAATTCCAAATGGCTCACCGCCTTGGGGTGCATGTTCAGGATAATCCGGCCGTTTTCGACGTAACCCGGAGGGACCTTCACGCCCACCGCGGTGGCGTCCACCAGCACCTGCGGCGTGAAACCGCTGTCCACCGCCCAGTCATGGACCGCGCGCAGCAGATAAAGCTTAAGCGGGGTCATACGCCGCGATCAGCGCGTGAAAAGAGATTTGCCGCGGTTTCGCCTGGCTCACCGGGCACGGGCACGCATCGCCTTCTCCGCCTCAGTCAATGAGAGCTTAAAGGATTTGCGCGCGTATATCCGGTCACCGTATTCAAGAATCGATTTGGCCTGACGCGGGAGTTCGACGTCCCAATGATCGAGGCGCCACAACAGCGGCGCGAGCGCACAATCCACGAGTGAAAATTCCTCGCCCATGGCAAACGCCTGTTCCTTGAAAATCGGCGAGATCACCGTGAGCCCGTCGCGCAGCGCATGGCGCGCGCGGGTCGCGGTCTTCTTGTCGCCGCCGGTGATGTCAGGGATCAGGCTGTACCAGTCGCGGTCGAAGCGGATCAGCATCAGCCGGGCGCGGGCGCGCGAAACGGGATCCACCGGCATCAGCGGCGGATGCGGCAAACGTTCGTCGAGGTACTCGTTAATGATGTTCGACTCATACAACACCAGGTCGCGATCCACCATGGTGGGAACCTGGTTGTAGGGATTGAGCTCACCCAGTTCGCGTGGCTTCTTGTTGATATCCACCTCGACGATCTGGCACTCGATATCCTTCTCGTAGAGAACGATGCGCGTACGATGGCTGTAAGGATCGGTCGTTCCCGAATAAAGTGTCATGATAGGCTTGCGCGCCGCGGGCGTCGTCATTGCGTGTTCTCCGTTATGCAACGTCATGCCCGGAGAACGGCTCGCCGCCGCTATCCGGGAATCGCCCCGTTAAGTCAGTGGACGTCCTTCCAATATTCCTTCTTGAGCAGATAGGCAAACACCAGGAATACAGCGAGGAAAATTAACACATAGATTCCAATCCGGTAGCGGACCAACTTGGCCGGCTCGCCGAGATAGACCATGAAGTTAGTCAGGTCGCGCATGGCTTCGTCGTATTTTTCCTTGCTCATCGTGCCCGGGCGCTCCAGCTCGAAGCCCTCGAAAACTTCAACGCCGTGGGCATCTTTCTTGAATACGGCGCGCTGATCCCCCTGCCACTCATACAGCACATGCGGCATCGCCACATGTGGGAACACCGTGTTGTTCCAGCCCGAAGGTGACTTGGTATCGCGATAGAAACTGCGCATATAGGTGTAAAACCATTCCGGTTTGCGCGCGCGCGTTACAAGCGAAAGGTCGGGCGGTGCCACCCCGAACCAGAGCTTGGCATCTTCCTTGGGCATGACGGCCTTCATCAGGTCGCCCACCTTGTCCGCGGCAAACAGCAGATTTTCCTTGACCAGTTCTTCGCTAATGCCGAGATCATGACCCATGCGGTTGTAACGCATGTAGGAGGCGCTATGGCAGGACAAACAGTAGTTGACGAAGATGCGCGCGCCGCGTTGCAGCGAGACCTTGTCGCCGAGATCGATGTTGACGGAGTCGAGCTTGATGCCCTCGCCGCCGCTTGCCAGGGTTAACGCCGGCAGGCTAGCGAGAAACAACAGGGTAAGGAGCTTTTTCATATCAAGTCACCCGCTCCGGTACCGGTTTGGTCTTGTCGTATTTCGTGTACCACGGCATCAGGAAAAAGAAGGCGAAATACAGCACCGTGCAGATTTGCGCGATCATGAGGTTCGGGCCCGCCGCCGGCTGAGTCCCGAGATAACCCAGGATGAAGAAGGCCAGCACAAAAACCGCCAGCGCGAACTTGTACATCCAGCCGCGGTAACGGATGGATTTGACCGGCGAGCGGTCCAGCCACGGCAGCAAGAAGAACAGCACGATGGAAAGCCCCATGAAGATTACGCCCCAGAGCTTGGCCTCCACCCCTAAAAAGGCGAGGGTGTTGGCGCGCAGGATCGAATAAAACGGCGTGAAGTACCACAGCGGCACGATCTCCGACGGCGTCTGTAGAATGTTAGCCGGCGTGAAGTTGTCGTGCTCCAGGAACCAGCCGCCGAGCTCCGGTGAAAAGAACACCACGGCCGAGAAAATCATCAGGAACACGGTCACGCCCACGATGTCTTTCACGGTGTAGTACGGATGGAACGGGATGCCGTCGAGCGGGATGCCGTCGGGGCCTTTCTTTTTCTTGATCTCGATGCCATCGGGGTTGTTCGAACCGACCTTATGCAACGCGACGATGTGCACAAACACCAGCGCCGCCAGGACCAGCGGTACCGCTATCACGTGAAACGCGAAAAAGCGGTTAAGTGTGGCGTCCGATACCACGAAGTCGCCGCGCATCCACTCGGACAGCGTCGGACCGATCAGCGGGATGGCATCGAACAACGAGATGATCACCTGCGCGCCCCAGTAAGACATGTTGCCCCAGGGCAGCAGATAGCCCATGAAGGCTTCGGCCATGAGCGCCACAAAGATCACCATGCCGATAAGCCAGATGAGTTCGCGCGGGTTGCGGTACGACCCGTAGAGCAGGCCGCGGAACATGTGCAGATAAACCACGATGAAGAAAAACGACGCGCCGACGGAGTGCAGGTAGCGGATCAGACAGCCCCAGTCGACGTCGCGCATGATGTACTCGACCGAGGCGAAGGCCAGGCCGGTGTCCGGTTTGTAATGCATGGTAAGGAAAATGCCGGTGACGATCTGCAGCACCAACATCAACAAGGCCAGCGAACCGAAGTAATACCAGAAATTGAAATTTTTAGGCGCGTAATATTTCGCCAGATGTTCCTCCCAGACCTTGGTCAGGGGGAAGCGGTCATCGATCCAAGCCAGGAGTTTTTGCATCACGCGGCTCCTTTCTGATCGACACCGATGATGATGCGCGTGTCGCTCATGTAAGTGTACGGGGGCACCTCCAGGTTGGTGGGCGCCGGCACGTTCTTGTACACCCGGCCGGAGAGATCGAACTTGGAGCCATGACAAGGGCAGAAAAAACCACCGGGCCATTGATCGCCCAATCCCGATACCGCCCCGGCCTCCAGGCGTTGCGCCGGGGAACAACCGAGATGGGTGCAAATGCCGACCAGAACGAGATACTCAGGCTTGATCGAGCGCGCGATATTTTGTGCGTAGGAAGGCTGCTGACTGTCCACGGAAGATTTCGGGTCGGCCAGAAAATTCTCGTCTTCCTTTAGCGTTTTCAGCATTTCTGGTGTGCGCCGCAGGATCCATACCGGCTTGCCGCGCCACTCCACGGTCAGCAACTGGCCCGGCTCAACCTTGCCGATGTCCACCTCGACCGGCGCACCGGATGCTTTGGCGCGAGCGCTCGGCATCATGCTGAGCACGAAGGGGGTAGCGGCAAAGGCTGTTCCAACGAGTCCTAATCCGCTCGTGATCGCCAGCAAACGCCGTCGGCGCGGATTGACACCCTCTTCACTCATGTAGCCCCCTCAATCTTGTTGGCGCAAAAAATAAAAAAATCACGCGCACCAGCGTAATTTCTGATAATAATCAAACAATTAATTCAGAAGAAACCTGTCTAGCCCTAAAAAGCGGCGCCTAGGATTATATAACGATTCGCCTGAGTCAAGCGTATAAATCAAGTCGTAAAATGAATTTTTTTCGCCAAAAACCGATTCCATATCGGCACTCGATCATTATAACGGCATGGTGGGCCGCACTTCGATAGAATCTGCCCCTGAATCAACTTTTTTAAGGTCAAAGATGCCGGTACGCCATAGCATGTCTTATCTGGTCAAGGCCATTATCCTCGGACTGGCCATTGCTTTTATCGTGACCTATTTCTGGCCGGAGCTGGCCAAACGCGAAGTTGCGACCGTCGAAATTCACCAGACCACGCCGGATGTCATAAAACGCCCATCAGGCGGCCCCTATTCCTATGCCTTGGCGGTGGATAAAGCTTCCCCGGCGGTCGTCAATATCAACACCGCCAAGGTCGTCACCGTGCGGCCGCATCCGTTCTTCAACGATCCGGTGTTCCGCCAGTTCTTCGGCGGCCCGGATGACCTGATCACACCGCGCAAACACGTTGAAACCAGCCTGGGCTCCGGCGTCATCATGAGCGACCAGGGCTATATCGTTACGAACCACCACGTGATCCAGGGCGCGGACGCCATCCAGGTTTCGCTGCAGGACGGCCGGATGGTGCAGGCCAAAGTCGTGGGCAGCGATCCGGAGACGGACATCGCGGTGCTCAAAATCGATCTCAAGAATCTGCCGGTCATCACCCTCGGTCACTCCGACAACCTGCGCGTCGGCGACGTGGTGCTGGCCATCGGCAATCCGTTCGGCGTGGGCCAGACCGTGACGATGGGCATTGTCAGCGCGACCGGACGAAACAAGCTGGGCATCAATACCTTCGAAAATTTCATTCAGACCGACGCCGCCATCAATCCCGGCAATTCGGGCGGTGCGTTGATCGACGCCGATGGCAACCTGGTAGGCATCAATACCGCCATGTTCTCGCGCAGCGGCGGTTATCAGGGCATCGGTTTTGCCATCCCGACCAGCCTCGCGGAAAACGTCATGGAAGATGTCCTGAAGCACGGACGGCCGCTGCGCGGCTGGCTGGGAGTCGAGGCCCAGGCCATTACCCCGCAAATCGCCAAGGCCCTTGAGCTCGATAAAACCGGAGGCGTGGTGGTGGTCGGCGTTGTGCGCAACGGCCCGGCGCACCGCGCGGGCATGCAAGCGGGGGATATTATCGTTTCGATCGATGGCCAGAAAATCACCGAGGCACGCCAAGCGCTGCTGGCTATTTCCAGCCGCAAACCGGGAGATCGGGTCAAGCTCGAAGTGCTACGCAACGGCAAGAAAACGATGCTGGAAACCACGGCCATCGAACGTCCGCCACGCGCGGCGTTGACCGAGTAAATTTCTATATTAGTCATGTAGGTTGGGGTGAGCGTCGCGAACCCCAACACAGGCCCAACCACCCAGGCTGCCTATGTGTGTCCACGCGCATGCCATTCTTTGAATTTTGTTGGGGTTCATTTCATTCACCCCAACCTACATTCTTATTCCTTATCCGAAAACGCCTTGTCGTGTTTCTTGAACTCGGCCTCGATTTCATCCTCGGTCAGATTGCGCCGACCGGTGTCCACCGCCGCGTCAGCGGCGCGCTTCATGCGTTTGGCGACAAAAACGCCGATCTCGTATAACAGGATCATCGGCACGGCCAGGAAAAACTGCGAAAAGATATCCGGCGGCGTGAGCACCGCAGCGACGATAAACGCCGCCAGGATCATATAAGGCCGCTTTTCCGCGAGGGTATCCGGATTAATCACGCCCATGCGCGCGAGTAGCACTACCGCCACCGGGACTTCGAACGAAATCCCGAAGGCAAAGAACATGGAAAAAACAAAATCGAGATAGGCACGGATGTCGGTCATCATCGTCACGCCCGGCGGCAGGGCGTGCACGAAAAACCCGAAGGCCATGGGGAATACGACAAAGTAAGCGAAGGCCATGCCGCCATAGAACAGCAAGGTGCTTGAAACCAGAAGCGGCAGCACCAGGCTACGCTCGTGACGGTACAGGCCCGGAGCAACGAAGGCCCACAATTGGTACAACAAGAAGGGAATCGTGAACACGATGGCCACGGCGAGCGTGAGCTTGATGGGCGTGAGAAACGGCGACGCCACTTCAGTCGCAATCATGGTCGCGCCAACGGGAAGAACGTCGATGAGCGGCTTGGCCACGAGCGCGTACACCTCGCTGGTAAACGGCAGCAGCGCGCCAAATACCACGCCGATGGCGATTACCGCGTAGAGCAGGCGGTCGCGCAGCTCGAGCAGATGAGAAATCAGGCTGCCTTCAGGAGTGCCGGTTTTTTCGGGTTCCG
>JAUSDQ010000245.1 GCA_030650525.1 Sulfuricaulis sp. | reverse complement strand
CGACGGGATTTCGCTGTTGCTCATTCTGCTCACGAGCGTCAGCACCGTGCTCGTGGTTATCTCCGCCTGGCGCGCGATCGAGAAAAAGGTGGCGCAATATTTTGACGCCTTCCTCATCATGGAGGGGCTCATGATCGCGCTGTCGCTGATCGCCGTGGTTTACATCGGGCTCGTGGCGCTGGTGCAGGAGGACATGAAGAAGCTGATCGCGTACTCCTCGATCGCGCACATGGGTTTCGTGACGCTGGGTTTTTTCATCTTCAATGCCCAGGGAATCGAGGGCGGCATCGCGCAGATGATCTCGCACGGTTTTGTTTCCGGCGCCTTGTTCCTGTGCGTCGGCGTGATGTACGACCGGCTGCACTCGCGCATGATCAAGGACTACGGCGGCGTGGCCAACCGCATGCCGGTGTTCGCCGCGTTCATGATGCTGTTCTCCATGGCCAACGCCGGCCTGCCCGGTACTTCCGGTTTCGTCGGCGAGTTCCTGGTGATTCTGGGCGCGTTCCAAGTCAACGTGTGGTACGCGTTTGCCGCGGCGACCACGCTTATCTTTGGCGCGGCGTATACGCTGTGGATGTACAAGCGCGTGCTGTTCGGCGAGGTCGCCAACGCCAAGGTCGCGGAGCTGACGGATGTGACGCCGCGCGAGATCGTGTTCCTCACGCTGCTTGCCGCCGCGGTGCTGGTCATGGGCTTGTGGCCCTATCCGTTCCTCGACGTGATGCACGCGTCGGTGGAGCATCTGTTGCAGCAGGTGAATGCATCGAAGATTTAATGATTATTGGCCACAGAGGTCACAGAGAGCTAAGAGCGTGTAGCAAAATGAATCTTTGTAGGGTGTGCTGAGCGTTAGCGAAGCGCACCGAATCAGCCACGGTGCGCAACGCTTCGCTTTTGCGCACCCTACAAGAAATAGACTGTAATACTTATGAAATCACAGATGAACACAAATAAACACAGATCGAAGAATCAGGGAGCGGAGTTCGCGGTTTTATCCGTGTTCATCCGTGTTCATCCGTGGTTCGAAGAAGATTTTTCATGACGAATACGATACCGAACATCTTGCCCGCGCTGCCCGAGATCTTCGTGTTCTCCATGGCCTGCGCGATCCTGGTCCTGGACCTGTTCCTGTCGGACCGCCTGCGCGCGGTTTCCTACTGGCTGACGCAGGCGACGCTGGCCGGCGCGGCGCTGCTGACAATCAAGGTCATGACGACGGCACCGGTATTCACCTTCAACGGCATGTTCGTCGCCGACCGGCTCGCGGACTTTCTCAAGCTCGGCACCTACGGCATTACCTTCTTCGTCTTCACCTATTCGCGCGACTACCTGCGCGACCGCGGCATGTTGCGCGGGGAATATTTCGTGCTCGGCCTGTTTGGCGTGGTGGGCATGATGATCATGGCCTCGGCGAGCCATTTTCTCACCTTGTACTTGGGGCTCGAACTGTTGTCGTTGTCGCTCTACGCCATGATCGCGTTCCAACGCGACTCGTCCGTGGCGACCGAGGCGGCGATGAAATATTTCGTTCTCGGTGCGATCGCCTCCGGCATGCTGCTTTACGGCATGTCCATGCTTTATGGCGTGACCGGCAGTCTCGAGATATCGGCGGTTTCCCGCGCCATCGGCAAAATGTCCCCGGACAACATCATCCTGATTTTCGGCCTGGTCTTCGTCATTTCCGGTCTGGCCTTCAAGCTGGGCGCGGTGCCGTTCCACATGTGGGTGCCGGACGTGTACCACGGTGCGCCGACGGCCGTGGCGCTGTATGTCGGCACGGCGCCAAAGCTCGCGGGGTTTGCGCTGTTTCTACGACTGCTGGTCGGCGGGCTCGAGCCGCTCGCCGGTTCCTGGCAGACGATGCTGATCATCATCGCGCTGCTGTCCATGGCGATCGGCAACATCGTCGCCATCGCCCAGGACAATATCAAGCGCATGCTGGCGTATTCCTCGATCGCGCACATGGGCTTCTTCCTGCTTGGCATTCTCAGCGTCGGCGCCAACGGTTACGGCTCGTCGCTGTTTTATATTCTCGTTTACGCCATCATGAGCGCCGGTTCCTTCGGCATGATCATTCTGTTGTCACGCGCCGGGTTCGAAGCAGAGCGGCTTGAAGACTTCAAGGGGCTCAATCAGCGCAGCCCATGGTACGCCTTCCTCATGATGCTGCTCATGCTGTCCATGGCCGGCGTGCCGCCGACCGCGGGTTTCTACGCCAAGCTGCTGGTGATCCAGTCGGTCGTCCAGGCGGACATGATATGGCTCGCCGTCGCCGCGGTGCTGCTGGCCGTGATCGGTGCCTATTACTATCTGCGCGTGATCAAGCTCATGTATTTCGACGACGCCACCGAGCAGGCGCCGATCCGCGCCGGTTGGGACGTGCAAGCGCTGTTGGGTTTCAACGCACTGCTGTTGATCGGCGTGTTGCCGTGGGTGGGCGTGCTCATGGAGCTGTGCCGGCAGGCGATCAAAACGTTATCCTGAATAAATAAGTATTATCGATTATCACTATTTCGAGGGTTCTATCAAAACCACATGCGCAGCCATCCTTGGGTAACACTGACACTTTGTATGATCGCCGCGCCTGCGGTGTTTGCCGACGAGACGGCGTCGTTCGCCGTGAATGCGGGCGTGGAAAGTTTCCGCTGGGAGGAATTCAGTGGCGGCCAACGCCTGCTCAGCGAAACCGGTCCGCGACTGACGGTTGGGTTCATGCTCGATCACTTGCTGCAAGGCGACCAGACGAATCCTTATTCTGCAGAAGCCCGCATCTACTTGGGAGTGGTCGATTATGACGGCCAGACCCAGGCAGGTGTTTCGGCGCGAACCGACGTCGATTATTTCGGTGTCAATGCCGAGGTCATGGGTGGCCTGCGCCTGGCGGGCAGCCTGCCCATGGATCTGCTCGGCGGTTTGGGGATGGATACCTGGACCCGTGAGCTTCAGGACGGCGTAACAGCCAACGGCACGGTCGCCCTGGGTTATCGGGAAGATTATCTCATTCTCTACGGCAAGCTGGGGCCGGGGTTTCTGTTTCAGAGTGAAACGAGGCGAGCCTATTTACAGTTCGGCCTGAAGTATCCGCTTTTTACTTATGAGCGTGCGTACCTCGCGGACATAGGTTACGACAGCGATGTGGAGCTTGCGCCCGGCAAGCGGCTTTCCGGTTACGCCAAGTGGCAGATGAATTGGGGACGGGAGGCGAACAAACCGCGTTTCGGTGTAAGTTTTTATTACGACAGCTTTCGCTTCAGCGCCTCGGCATCAAAGACGGTCTCGGCGGCGGGCGCCCTGTATAGCGTGCATCAACCTGAAAGCCGCATGGACGTATTGGGCGCAAGGTTCGAATATTATTTCTAGCCGTGCCCCGGGTGTAGCTCAGAAGGTAGGATACACCTTCATCTCGCTCAGCAGCTTCTCGGCCGGCGGTATGAGCACTGGCGCCGGAGCAGGCGCAACGGCTACCGGTGCGGATGTATCCACGAGCGGTTTCTGCACCACAATATTATTTTCAGGAATGCTTGCGCCGAGCTGATTGGCGTCGGAATGCTCCTGCGCGGCGAACGTATGGATGTAGCCGGTGAGTGTCGCGACCGCCAGCATGGCGGTAAATCCTTTCTTGCTCATGTTCTTCTCGTCCTTTTGTTTGCAAGTCATCAACATTGAATGCGTCAGTGAAACCTGAAATTACCTTACGGCATGTCACCCGTGGGCGAACAGGGGTTACATGATGAAAGTGTCGGCATCTCTGACGGGCGGCTTGATCTTCCCTTAATTAAAGACCGCCTGGTCAAGCGCTGACCAGCCGTTCATGACGCGGAAGCAGGCCGCTACGCTGTGTATTATTAGCACTGGCCGACCGTTTTGTCCAAAAGCGCTGATTCACCAGTCAGCGGCGGCATGACCCACAGAGGGATCACGGATGACTCGTGGTTGCCCGTTGAGGCGGTTCGAATATGATGGGCAGCCGGGCTGCCGCCGCCATTATAAAAAATCTCAATCTGGGCCGTGAACGTTTCCATTTTTGTCCTTGCCGTCGTCTTCCTGCTCATTGCCGTGCGCCGGATCGGTCGCTTTCACATGGGGCTCTGGCAGGTCATGCTGTTTGGGGCTGCCGCGGTTCTCGTGACCGGCCAGATCGGTCCGGCGCAGGCGCTGCATGCCATCGATTGGGACATCATGCTGTTCCTGTTCGGGGTGTTTGTCGTCGGGCAGGCGCTGGAGGAAAGCGGTTACCTGTTTCATCTTTCCTACCGGATATTCCGCCGCGCCACCACGGTGGATGGCCTGGTCCTGCTGATTCTGTTCGGCGCCGGGTTGGCCTCGGCGTTTCTGATGAACGACACACTCGCGGTCATCGGTACGCCGCTGGTCCTGCTGCTGGCCAAGCAGCACCGCATGTCACCGAAGGTGCTGTTGCTGGCGCTGGCGTTTGCCGTGACGCTGGGCAGCGTCGTCAGCCCGATCGGCAATCCGCAGAACCTGCTGGTGGCCATCCACGGCCGGATGGATAATCCTTTCGTCGAATTCTTCCGCTACCTGGCGTTGCCCACGGCTATCAACCTGCTGGCGGCATTTTTTATCCTGAAGTTTTTCTATCACGAGAGTTTCCACGGCGACGCCTTGGTGCACGTGCGCCAGGAGTTGCGCGATAAATCCCTGGCTCGCCTGGCGCGTTTCTCCCTGATATTGATTGTCATACTGGCGGTCGCCAAGGTGGTCCTGGTGTTTACGATGCCGCAGATCGATTTCCGGCTCACGGTCATCGCCCTGATCGCCGCCGCGCCGATTTTATTGCTCAGCCCGAAACGCTGGCGGGTTGTGCGGCATATCGACTGGCGCACGCTGGTTTTCTTTGGCGCCATGTTCGTGCTGATGGCCAGTGTCTGGAACTCCGGATTTTTTCAGTCGGTCATGATGCAGTGGAATCTAAATATCGCTTCGGTGGGTGTCATCTTCGGCGTCAGCGTGCTGCTGAGTCAGCTGATCTCCAATGTTCCGCTGGTGGCGCTGTATCTGCCATTGCTTCTGCACGCGGGCGGTTCGACGCCGGAATTGCTGGCACTGGCGTCCGCTTCGACCGTGGCCGGAAATCTTTTCATTCTCGGCGCGGCCAGTAATGTCATCATCATTCAGAACGCCGAGCGCAAAGCCGGGCAGACGCTGGGTTTCGTCGAATTCGCGCGCGTGGGCATTCCCCTGACGCTGGTGAATGCGCTGGTTTACTGGATGTTTCTCGCCTGAAGCTTTTGGGTGGCGGCGCGTCGGCGCCCGGTTTCTCAGGCCGGGCCGGAGGAACGCAGCCGCCGCCGGGTGAGCGCCAGCGTGTCGAAGATCAACACCGTCACGGCGTTGAATCGCGCCACGCGCAGCATCAGCCCCGCCGGCGTGAGCTTACGCACCTCGCGCACCTCCCGCAGCCGCGGCAGGAAGGCCAGCGCTACGACCGTGCGCGCCAGTGTGGAAATCAGTAACACGCCCCACAGGCTGCTGGTCCAGACGACGGCATGGCCGAACAAGATAATCTGATCGGGAATGACCAGGCTCAGGAAGCCGCCCAGCAGCGCGCCCGCGAATATCGTAAGGCTGGATAGCACATTGTGCACCGCGCTGAATACGGCACGCTGTTCCGGCGCGGAGACGTCATACAAAAAGTTATTGGCGCTGAGACTGAACCCGGCCCAGAAAACCCCGCCCATGGCCTGAAGCGCCAGGATATACCAGTAATTGGTGGACACCAGCCATAGCACGGGAAACACCGGAATGATGCCGCCGGTCACCAGCATAACCAGGCGGTTGCCGAAGATATCACCCAGTCGGCCCCACATGCTCAGCGTAAGAAATTGCAGCAGCACGGCGAGCGCCGTACACGCCATGTACTGGAGATAGGTGAAGTGCAGGTCGCGCAGCATGAACACGGTGAATAACGGTGAAGCAATCGCCACCGCGAAGTTCATGGTCGCCAGAAATATGGTAAATCGGGCAAAATGCGAGGCGCGCATGCGTGCCCAGGCACCGGCCAACGGCGGCAGATCCAGCGGGTGCGGCACGGGCTTGGGATCATGCATGCGCGCCAACTGGATGGCGGAATAAACGCGTGCCAGCGCCGCCAGGCTGAAGATCAGGGAAAAGGCGAAGCGCGTGTGGTCCCCGATTTTGCCGAAGTGAAGCATCAGCCCGGCCGCCGCGAGCGCGGCAAACATGGTGATGCTCATCAAGCGGCCACGGCGCGCAAAAAAGCGACCGCGGCGCCGTTCCGGCACCAAATCGCCCATGAGACTGTTCCACATCGGCGCGGCCAAGTGACCGCCGGAAAAATACAGCGCGACGCACACAATCAGAATCGGCACGGCGTTCGCGGGAAAGAAATAGGGCAGCCAGACGATGGGCAGCCACATGGCAGTCTGCAATGCCACGCCGAGGAGTATAATCAGCTTGCGTTGCCCGGTGCGGCTGGCGAGCCAGGCGGAAAACAATTGCGCAAACGAACCGAGCAGCGACGGCAAGGCCGCCAGCCATGAAATCTGCGCGGTGGTGGCCTTGAGAAACAGGGCGTAGGCGGAGAAATAGGTCTCGCCGGCACCGGCCATGAACGAATAGGCCACGCCATCGCGCACCGAGTGCCTAAGCGATTGCTCGATGCGGGGATTCTTGGAGTAACGCGGGAAGCTCACGTATACAACTCACGGCGGCAGATTCGAGCCGTGTCTGCCTTTCACGGGGTGGTATTCAATAGCTACATTATAGACGGTTTATTCATTCCTACCGTTTCACGGCGGCAGGATCCGATGTACAGCCGGTAGGGGCCGATCAGGTATTTCAGAGTTACTGAGTAGAGCAACAAACTAGTGCGCACACGGCCTGTCGTTGAGCCCCTTCTCCCTACGGGAGAAGGATGGGATGAGGGCGAGTACTACAGCTAATCTCCCCCTCACCCCAACCCTCTCCCGGAGGGAGAGGGAGTAGAAGCAGCACGCACTGTTTGGTGGCCGGATCGGTAATGGACGATTATGACCTCAGGCGCATTGCCGGCGATTGCCGAGGCAAAGTAAAATGGCGTGGTAAATTCCGAGCGAGAAAAAATCATGACGCAGATTTCCGTCGAGCACGACCCGTCGCCCATGAAATTGGAGATCATCGGCGTCTACGACTGGCCGATCTGGTCCAAGGAAATATCGAAATTTCCCTGGACCTACGACCAGAAGGAGACCTGCTACATACTGGAAGGCGAGGTCATCGTCACGCCGGATGGCGGCGAACCTATTAAGATAGTGGAAAATGACCTGGTCAAGTTCCCGGCCGGCATGTCCTGCACCTGGGAGATCTTGAGTCCCGTTAAAAAACATTACAATGTTGGCTGAATTCTTGCCAAACCCGCCACACGACTCCCATTCCGATGCCAGACTTGTCGCTTGACGCCCCGGCCCTTCCGAGCGAGAGTGGACGCCGCCTGCATGCCGCCCTGCGTGCGGTGTTAAGCCCGGGAATCTGGCTGGTGCTGGCAATCCAGATCGCGCTGGTGTTTTCCATGCAATGGCGCGTACCAGCCGATGCCTTGCCCGTGACGCAGGTCCTGACAACCATTCTGACAGCGACGCTCTTGATGCTGTTCTATTATCTGCAGGCTGGCGCTTTCCACGCCTTGTCGCAGGGCCGGAATACCCTGCCGGTGGGTGAATTGATTCGCTCGGGCAAGTCAGTCTTTGCCGCCTTTGTGTGGCTGACCCTCAAGGCGGGCCTGCTGCTGGTGGTGGTGATGAATATTTTTATCTACGTGGCCGTGCTGATAACAGGTTCGGAGCTTAAAACCCTCATCGGTACGCTGGTGCCGTTTTTCGGCCCAGCAGTCGGCATCTTGGCCCTGGTTTTTGTTTACTGGCTGCCGTGGGTGTTTTTGCGCCGGGAATTTCACCTGTTCCCCAGCCTGAAAGCCGCGCTGCGAATCGCCCGGGCGCGCCTGTCTCACTCCGCTTTCCCGGCTTTGCTGCTGCTCGCGCCGATTATCGTTGCTGGATTACTCCCGGACCGCAGCCCGATATCGATCGACTTGCTGGTGAGCGTGGTCAGCGGTGTCATGGGATGGATGGCTTATATCTATGGCGTGGAAGTGCTGCAGGACCAACAGCCGAACACCGGCAGTGAGGCGCCCGCCTGACGGCGGTTGATACCAGGCCGGCGGAACGGTGGCGGCCGCGACAGCTTGGTTAAGCTCCTATTTTTCTTGAAATAACTCATCCTGAACGGTAGACTTCGCGGTCCTGCTGCGGGGTGGAGCAGTCTGGCAGCTCGTCGGGCTCATAACCCGAAGGTCGTAGGTTCAAATCCTACCCCCGCTACCACTTTTGTAAGCGTTGAATTGATTGGAATTTTCAGCGCCTCACCATATCCATCGACCTCGGCATACACGTCGTTGTATTTGTCCGGCACGAGGCGGACCGGGCCGAGAATGTCGCGGAGGATGGACCTGGTGCGAGGGACATCCTCGCGCAGGGCGGCGGGCATATCGGCCAAGAGCTCGCGGTACTCGCTCAGCAAGTTTGGAATCTCATCAATCGTTTCTTCCGTGACCGGCACAGCGGCTTCCTCGACTACGAGCTGACGGTGTTCGGCCTCGGCCGCCACCAGGCGCGTGCGCAGCGCCTCCGATAGACCCATGATTGCAATGGCATCGGTAAGATGCGCAATCTCTCGCTCGATCTGCGCCGAGCGTGTGCCCCGAGTTTTATGCCTTGCCCCGGCGGTTTCGAGTTGTTCGCGCTGTACCGCGCGGACATCTGCCTGCAAGGCCGCGAGCGCCGCCGGCGCGAGCATGTCATCCACAATGATCGAAAGCACGGTGCGTTCGGTTGCCTGGCGTGTCGCATATACGCCGCGGCACACACCACGATCATGCGCGTGCGAGCAGCCGTAGCGGCGGGCGTCCACAGCCACAACCGGTGCGCCGCAGATCCCGCAGGTCATTAGGCCGCCAAGCAGGGTGCTCACAGGCCGGCCACGCCCACGGCCACCGCCAACGATCCGTCGGGTTTCCTGGCGATGCTTTACCGTCTGCCATAAAGCCTCCGGCACGATGCACAATTCTGGTGTCTCGCGCCGGCGCCACTCGTGTGCCGGACGTTCGCGGCGCTTGCGTTTGCCGGTTTCCGGGTCTGGCTGGAATTGACTGCGGTTCCAGACGTAAAGCCCATGATACAAATCGTTATTGAGGATGCCACAGCCCTTGGCGCGGTTGCCGTAGATAGCCGAGACCGCCCAAGAAGATCCGCGCGGCGAGGACACGCCGCGGCGGTTGAGTTCGCATGCGATCGTGCGGCAGCCGTGGCCGGCGGCATATTGTTCAAAGATGAAGCGCACCCAACGCGCCTGCGTCTCGTCGATTTCCAGACGATGACCGTCCTCGCCGACCGCAACAGAGCGGTAACCGTAAGGCAACCCACCGGCAAAAAAGCCGCGCGCGAACTGACCGTCGAGGCCGCGATGCACCTTGGCGCGCAGGTCATCGAGGTAGATTTCATTGATCAACCCACGCATACCACGGTGCAGCTTGCGTGCTTGGGATTGCGAGTCATAGCCGTCCGAGATGCCGACCAAGCGAATGCCGACATGCTCGAGCCGGCGCACAACACGTTCCTGTTCAATCAGATCACGTGACAGGCGATCGAGGCCCTCGATCAATAAAACATCAAAACGCTCAGCCAGCGCATCAGCCAGCAATGCCGTGCCACCAGGGCGCGCGCTCACGGGGGTTGAACCGGATACGCGGTTGTCAGCGTGGACACCAGTGACAGTCCATCCCTCACGCTCAGCCAGGACCCGGCACAGTCGCGCCTGGTCATCAATCGAGGTCTCGCGCTGGTTGTCGGTCGAATATCGGGCGTAGATGATTGCGCGCATGGTTTGCGATTATCAGGCGGTTTCGGTTTTTTTAGCAACCGAGACAAGACGTGGGCCAGTAGTGGGCCGAGAGATCGGTAGTTTCCGGCGCCGGCGTCGTGCAACCAGCAGCTCGGCGAGGAAGCGAATCAGGCGGCGCTGGGCGGGGGTCATGACTGGCGCCCGTTTGTTTCTTCTGGTCGCACGGCCTCTTTAATTCTTTTTTCAAGATCTGCGCTGATCCCCTGCAGCAGCTCTATAAATCTGCGGTCCAGTGTTTCAGCAATATTATCGATGTCGTGGTGCGCGAGCTCGCCCGGGAGGCTGCTCAAGAGAGCATCGATATGAGATCGAATCACGACACCAATCTCGTTTCCAGCGGATACCACGTTTGATGTTTTGCACAGCTCGCCCAGCATCTGCTGTTCCCGCATGCTCGCAATGTTCGCCAGGTGGTGCTCCTTCCGGGCCCGGGCGCTGGCGTACTTCGGCTGTCCGCCACGCAACCGTGGCGAGCCCGATCCGGTTACCGCCTTCGCGGCTGCGCGGGTATTGTTCTTCCAGTCTGTGAGGGCCTTCTCAAGGTCAAAGTGGCCGTCCTCCCCGGCCGTGATGCGGTTCGATTTCACGGCTTTATTCACTGCCGTGCGCGAGACCCCCAGGAGCCGCGCGAGCTCGGCCTGGGTGACGCGCTTTGGCTGGGCTTCCTCGCTCATCATGTATACCGTTGTGAACCAATTCCGCAGGACGTTAACCTAGCGAAATCCCGCGCGCTTTTGACCCGCAGAAACCATAGCTGGGGAGGACCCGTAAACCTTCGAGGATCAACTTCACTGATGTACACCTGCATCAATTGAAATTTTCCGCGCAAAAAAATCTCAACCTCCCCACCAACACGTGCCGCACTTCCTTCACCCATTACCTTTTCCGTGGGGACAACGGGGACGGTGGGGACAACAAGACAAAGGGCAGCACTATCATCGACATACCGATCAAACCTACGTCCCCACTTGGCGGGGGCAGGGCGGGGACACTGGGGACAAATCGCCTGCACGCGTTTGCAATCGCGGCCGGTTGCGTTACCCACAAGCGGCGGGCAGGGCGGTTGGCGCATCACAGGCCGAGCTCCACAATTGCTTGGTCATAGGCCGCCTGCACCGCCGAGAACGCGGCGGCATCTCCACCTTTGTCTGGATGGTGCAGCGACCGAAGCCGCCGATAGGCTGTCTCCACGGCCTCGCGGGCCTGGGCCTCGTTACCAGGTAACGACGGTATCACCAACACTTCGCGCCAGGTCCGTTGATGATCCGGCGCCGGCAAGGCGACAAAGCCCGTGAAGGCGCGTTCAAGTATTTGCGCTCCACCGTGGCGTTCGATCGCTCGCATGGCTTCGAGCGTGGCGGCGATGGCAGCCAGGTTATCGGCCACGCGGTCGTACTGGTCGATGGCCATCACCTGCTTGCGGCCCTTCTGGTCCTGCCAGTACACGGCCGCGCCCGGATCCTCGGGCTCGCGCTGGTCAGAGCGCGGCAGGCCATCGAGGCGAAGCCTGAGATTGGACGAGACGATCAGATCGTCACGCGAAATTTTCAGCTTGGCGAGCTCGGCCAGCACGCGCTGGATGCCATCGGCAACGCTGACCTGACGATAACGCATCCACGATGAACCAGTGGGCGTGCTCGGGCGTTGGCGTTCGCCTTTGCTGAACTTGGCCGAGCGGCGCTGGGAGGGGAGGGTGCGGGGCCATCCGACCGGCCAGGACAAGGGGTATGCGTCAATCACGGATCACCTCTCATGAAATGCACATAGGGTCCGGCGGCGCGCCGGCGCAGATCTCTTTAACTCGCTCGGCGCTGATCGCACCCTTCGAATCAAGCTCAATGGCAAGCTGGGTCACAAACGGCCAATATTTTCGAAGAACAAAGCGCGCGAGTTCTTGGCAATAAAAAAGTGCATGGTCATTCCCGAATATATCGATCAGCAACTTCCGCGCGTTGCGCCAGTCATGACAGTCACGCGAGAGCACGCCATCGACGCGAATGCCATAGAGCGTGCACTGTGCGATCACACCGGCCACGTACATCGTGGCGAGATCGAGCGTTATCTTTTCTTCTAGGGGCCGAGGTATCACGACGTTGGCCAGCTTGGCGGCCGTGGCCTGGATAGCGGGAACGTCCATCGATACTTTGCCGCTTTTGCTGTCCGCGTCCACATACACGCCCGTCATGCGCAGATTTTGCAGGTAATGAAATATGGCGTGGCCAGCTTCATGGTAAGTCAACGAACGCCGCGTCTGCGGATAGTGCGGCGCCACGGCCCGCGGCCAGACGCGGTGTGCCCAGTTCCGCGGCGGGCGCTGGTCACGGTTGAGGCAGGCGAAAATGTCGATCATTTCACTCCCCGATCAGCGGCGTGATGTGCTCGCGTTTAAAGCGCGCGACCGGCTCGGCGAGATCGGCGTCTTCCGGCTCTGGAAATAATTCCCGGATGAACCATACCCAGTTGGGCGCCCCGGTTGTCGGCAGTTCAGGATCGACGGCCGCTGAGATAACCGCGAAGGCCTCCACGAGGCGCTTCCGCAGCGCTTTGTCTTCCTGGATTTTTGTTTCTATCGTCGCGGCCTCCTCGAAACAAAACCGCTCCCGCGCGAGCTCTGCGGCTTTGCGTGCGGCGCTATACTCGGTCTCGGCCTGTTCGAATTCGGCGCGCGTGGTTGCCTCAACTTTTTCGGCCTCGGTTTTCCGATCCTGGACCGCCTGCAGTTCTGCATCAAAAGTGACAAGCTCGCTGGGATTCAAAATCCTGTCCATGCAATCGGAAACGATTTTTGCCCGCCGCTCTTGCCCCTGCACCAGTTCCTTTCGCAGCGCTCTTATGTGTATGTCGTTTTCCTCAAGCCGTTGCTTCAGCTCCAAGTACCGACGTTTGGTCTCACGCCATCGCGCATAGGCATCACGCAAACTGTCTGCACTGCTGACGCTGGAAGTTACTCGTGCATTCTCGGTTTCAGCGGTTTCCATGTTTGGCTCTCCTTACGCACTCAGCGGTCTAATATGTTTGTCCAGAAAAGTTTCCACGCGATTATCAAAGTCGTCGTCATCGCTGGGTGCGCGGAAAACCCGTGCCAGGAACAGCGACCAGTCGGCGCCCTCTGGGTAACTGAACGCAATGAATGCGCTCAACAACTCGTCGCGGAGCTTCCGGTTCGCGGCGATGATCGAAATCTGCGCCTCGGCCAGGGCCTCGCCAAACGCGAACTTCGCCGCCTTCACTTCGGCATCGATCTCAAATTTAAAATCGCCGTGGCTCTGGATCCCGCGCAAAATTGCATCGAGTAGTTCCGCATGCTCGGCGAGCCGATCGTCCGCTTCCGTGTGGGCCTTCCGTTTTTGAGTCACCTCCGCTTGTTCGGCGGTGCCGCCGACGTACCGCGCCATGGCGTCGGCCTTCGCGGCCTCGGCCGCTTCCACCTGTCGCTTGATTTCGGGGGATGCGGCCTGAAGCCGATCACGCTCGGCTTCGAGTCGCTCGCGCGACTTCATCCAGGTCGCGTGTTTTTCGTTGGCCGCACGTAACCGCGCGGCGGTAGTTTTGATATCACTCATTATTGATCTCCTTGCTATTGGTACTGTTGAAAATTGGAGGACGCGGGATCGGCAAGCCGCTGGCACGATTGAAGCACCAGGGGCAACCGAGCACGCGTGTGGGTGCGCCGGGCCATAACCAGACCCAGCCGCAATCCTTGCATTCGCTGGCTTGCGTGTAGTATTCAGGCCGTCGACCCGCGCGCCGCGTCTCGGTGCATGCCAGTACCGCGCGAAACACGGCCAGCTGATCGGGATCCGCGAGCAGTTGCGGCCAGTCCTTGCCGGCAGCACGGTGCAGTTTTTCCATATCAGCGTCGCGCGCCTCGGGCGGGGCGGTTTGCCCGGTCAGTTTGTAAAGTGGCGATAGGTTCATGTTTTTTCTTCCACTTCGTCTTCTGGTTCTGAAGGCTTGTTGCTCCGCGCCTGCGCACTGAGGGGCATGACGTAAACACGCACGGGCCGATCAAATCCGGGCAGCCGTTCTTTACGTGTGGCGCGCCCGTCGCTGTCCGCCTTCAGCCAGCCGCGTGTCACCAGTACTTTTTCTGCTTCGTGATAATCGAAGCCGGCGCACAGCTCACGCCGGAATACTTCCAACGACACAAAAAACGTTGAGGAAAACGGGGTGTTCCCGTCTGTGTCGGCGTCGTCTTTGTCTTTGTTGTGACGCACAAATCCGGCGCGGTTGCTGGTGTGTGGCGCGCGATCATCACCAGCGCGGTTCCAGGGCGTGAACCGCGACTCGCCATGCAGTTCGAAGAACTGACGAACTTGCCGCAGCAGCAGGGTCATCTCCAAATTGCCGGCACCGCCGCGGCCCGCGAGCCAATCAGAAAAACAACGGCGGGCGGCGCGCTCCGCTTCTTTAGCCGGCCAGCCGGTGAGCCCCCATGAGGTCGCCAGTTCGCCGGCCACGGCCACCAGCGCGAAACGCGCCGCGCCACGGCGCGCCTGGCCGCCGGCGTCGCTCGATAAAACTTCACTCATGAATTCACCGCGCAGACGCGTCACCATCCCGGACAATTCGTGGCGATAGCTGATTATTTTCTCGATGAAGGCGGGGCCCGCTGTGCCGAAGTAGTGCACCGCCGTGTCGCACAAATCGCGTGACAAGGCATGTCCGTCCGGGCGGCCGTGCAATTCCTCGAACAGGCCCAGGCCGGCACCGGCATCGGCCGGAATATCGCATAGGCGAATCTCTTGTCCAGCATGTGACCGCTTGCCGGCCTGGGCCATGTGATCAGCGAGTGAAGTTTCGCCGGCGGAGAGAAACACCAGGCGCCAGGTCTTCACCGGCCGCGCGTTGCCGTTACGATCAGCGCGCGATTTGCCGGAACCATTCGCCAACATATAGCTGGCTTCACCGGCCGCACGCGGATCCATCTGTGCCAACTCGTCGAGCACGAGTAGCGTGTCAGAATGCATTGCCGCCAACGCTTCCAGGCCGTTGTCAGTCGCGCGCCAGCGTTGCAGGTAGCCCGCACCGCCCCAGACAGACGCCGCGACGCGCAAGGCGGTGGTTTTTCCCGAGGAACTGTCGCCACGATAATGAAAGCCACCGGCATCTTCACCGATCGCACCCAACAGCGGAGCACTAAAACCACAACTGACTGCAAATACCAAGCGCGAATTTCCGACACAAGGCGCGGCGACGTGGTCGCGCCATTCTTCCAGCGTGCCGTGCATGCGGTAGGGATTGCTCTCAAGGGTATCGGCCTGGAACAGCACCGGCTCAAGCGCATCGCCGAGCGTGCGGTGCGGAAACACAAATACGCCAGATCCGTTGAACCAGCCCGTGCGCAATACGCACCGCGCATGGTGCTCAGGCTTGGCTTCCTGAATGTAATCGGTCAATCGGCGGCGGGCCTCGTTGTTGCTCGAGATGAGCAACCCCTGACGCAACAACTCAGCCCGTAGTTCATCGCCCGAACCGGATAACAGCGACATAGGCATCGCCCAGCGGTGAGCCGTACTATCCGGATCGGTGAATTCGAGCAATCGACCCCAGTGCGCGCCGTTCACGTCGCGTGTGCGAGCAGTGATCGACAACGGGCTGCACACCCACTGTGCCGGGCTTGGTTCGTATTGCTTTCGATAATTGTTCCAGGAGACGCCCAAATACGTCAGTCCTTCTTCACGTAATTCGAAGCGCGGGAGCTTGAGCGCATCGGTTTCGCGGGAAGCTGAAAGTGACTGGAAGAGGCCTTGCTTGCCCAGCTCGGCCAAGCGCTCAGCGGTCCATCCCTCGGTGAGCGCATCGGCGGCATCCCATCCCGCTGGCAGTTCGCGCGCCGCACCGGCGGGATCCACGGCCAGCATCGACAGGTCGCAAACCTCCACCGATTTAGCGCCGCCCTGACGTGCCAGGCGTGCCACAGCCGCTGCGTATTTATTGCCGGCCTCATCGGCATCCGGCCAAATCAGCACGCGGCGCCCTTTAAGCGCGCGCCAGTCGGCCTTGGCTGGCGCCAGTGCGCCGTTCGGTGCGGTAGTGGACACACACCACGGCAACAACACGGCGCCGGCGTCGGCCGCTTTCTCGCCTTCAGATACGAGTACGGGCGCGCGTGGACGTGCCGCCAGCTTGTCCAGATTGTAGAGCGGGCGCGGTGCTGGCACGCCTTTCCATCTCCAACCGTCGGACCACCAGGTGAGCGGGCAAATCTGCTTACGGTCTCCGGGCGGATCGAAACGGAGCACGTGGAACAATGCACGACCTTGGCCATCGCGATAGGTCCAGGTCGCGCTGGGCGCGCCGTGCCGCGGATGTGTGGTAGGTGGGGATGAAATTTGCGCGGGAATCGGCAGAATCGGCCCAGACTCACGAGGTTTTTTTGGCTTCTCCGGATTTTCTGTCCCCACTGGCGGGGACATCTTGGGGACGTTTTTTTCTTTTTTATTCAACGCGTCCCCACTGTCCCCAACGTCCCCGCGAAAATCAGCAAGGCCAAGGAAAATAGAAATACGCTTCGCGGCTTCAAGCTGTGAACAACCATCGAGGAAAGCCACCAGCGCCACCATGTCGCCGCCCTTGTCGCCCGTGGCAAAGTCGGCCCAAGCGCCGGTGTCGAGATTGATGGAGAAGCTGCCGGGACTCTGATCGTCGCGCTTGGGGTTCCGTGCCACCCATTCATGGCCCTGGCGCTTGCCGTCCGGTAGCCAGTGGTGCACCACGTCCTCGGCACGCTGCAGGGCACTGGCTGCGACGTTTTTGATGTCCAAGTTACCCATGCGCGCCGTCCCGGGTTTCGCGTGAGAGCAGCTCGGCCAATCGGGCCAGTCGTTCATTCACTAACACGGCAGCGTCGAGCAGATCGCCGAGCCCATCGGCGGCGGCCCAGAGTGCATCCAGCACCTCGGCTTCGTGTCGGCCGTGATATGTCGCGGCAGCGGCCAGAGTATAGAACCGCGCGAGCGGCCCATCGTTCATTGCGTCGACATCAGCCGCACGCAGGCCGGCGAGCAAGGCCTCGAAATCATGTCGCGCCTCGAGCTCGGCTTGCGGTTCATCCGGTGTGAGCCACTTCCGAAGCACGCCGGCGGCGTGCTGGCTCGCCGCTTCGCTAGGCCGCACGTGACAACCTTTCGGTAATTTTTTGAACAGCCCTGCGGATCAGGCGCCGTGCCGGTCGCCCGCCGCGGACAGCGAGCACAGAGCATGAATGGCATAGCAAGTAGCGCCGGCGCCGCAAGACACCGTCGTTGGTGAGCAGATCGAAGGAGTAGCTAGAAGCTTGAGCGGCGAATTTAGCCCCGCAGGCGGGGCAGAGGAATAACACACCCGGACAGACGCGGCGCGGATCGCCGGCCGGTTCAGGGGCGATAGTGGCGTGGAATTTAGAAGCTTGGTCCATCGTGTGCTCGCATTTCGCGTGGCACACATGATGGAGAGGCTGGCGGGAAGCCTCAATGACAGTGAAATCCAAAAATCAGGATTTCACTGCATTTATTTATTTCAGAATCCGCGAAAGCTGCGATTCACCGAAATCGGGATCATCGAATGCGGCGCAAATAAAAGCTTTTAACACGGCCCTTATAGGAAAATCAGCACCGTACAAATCTTCCAGATTGCGGTTTAAATCTTTGGCAAAGTAAGCCCGTCTCGGCGCCTCCGGTTTGCCGCCGGACGGTGTAGACGAAAAAGGTTCGTGCTTATCGAGTACAGAATCGACCTTTTGTGCGACGTACAGCAAAAACTCCGACAGGGTAAAAAACGCATCCGGACCGCCGTCGCGTGGAATAAGTTTTGACGCAGGCTCTTCGAAAAACTTGCTGCCAAAACCAGATGGGTCTTTCTTTGAGAGATCGTAACAATGTTGCATTTCAAGAATCATAAAACTGGTATCGATATCGATCCCCGAGTCGCGGACGAGTTTGGCTAGCTCACACGCCTTTTCTTCCACCTCTTTTTTCCAGCGCTTCCGTTGGCTCGGCATCATTGATTCGGTTGTGGTTGTTTGTCCGCAACAGGCGCGCGCGAGAAACACTACCGTGAATAAAGCATCTTGTTTTATGTTTCTTCCGAGTTTCTGACCCTTGTTATGGATTGTTTTCCATCCCTGGCACGCGTTCTCGTCTACTATTTTCCCGGCGGGCTTCAGTCGAGTCAGCATGTCCCTCAATTCTGACTCGGTAGAATCCATTGTTTGCAATTGCTCATCGAAAATAGACGCCACATACGAGAAGAAATCCGATTCTGTAATGACAGTCTTAGTCTTATCCCAACTGGCTTCCGGATAAAGGGCCTCGGCCATGGCAGACATGTATATCCTGCGACCATCAGGGTAAGAGGCAGGGGTTGGAGCAGCGGGGGAATTCATGTCATCACCATCTGCTGCGGTTTTTGCGATTTTGGCCATCATGCCGCCTTCTTAGTCACGAGCGCCTTCACCTTCGGTCGCGCCTGTCGACTCACCGTCCACAGGTCGTATTGTGCCTGCATGTTCACCCACAGCTCGGGCTCGGTGGCGAAGGCCGACGCCAGGCGCAGCGCCATGTCCGGTGTCACCGGCGCGCGGCCGTTCACGATCGCCGAGACGTGCTTGCGCGTCACCCCCAGCGCCTTGGCGGCCTGGGTGATGGTGACACGCAGGGGCTGCAAGTACATCTCGAGCAGGATCTCGCCCGGATGCGCCGGGTTGTGCATGCGGGAGGCCTTCTCAGTGATAATCGCCATAGTCCACCTCGTAGGCGTGGCCTTCATCGAAACGGAAGATCACGCGGTAGTTTTCGTCCACGTCCACCGCCCAGCGGCCCTCCGGCTTGCCCTTGAGCGGATGTAATCGCAAGCCCGGGGCGTCCATCTGCCGTGCATGGGTGGCGGCATTCAACATGGTCAGGATCATCCGCAACCGCTTGGCGTGCTTGGCCTGTACCTTGCGGGCGTTGCCCGTGTGGTAGAAGTCCGCCAGTCCCTTGTGCCGGAAGCTCTTGATCATGCGTGAAACAAGTGTAACCGATAAGGTTCCGTAGCGCAACTTACCCGGTTACGTTGCGCCAAGGCACACGGATGGCAAGGCAGTTGGCTGCTATAGATTCTGTGGCGCGTCGTGAATTTTTCGCACCAGCCATGCGCCTTTTTTGGGTACATCGATGGCACGGCAAGACATGGCATAATAATGTTGTAGATGAAGTAAATATCAATGGGATGAACACGATGGTGCAGCTTGATGACGACGGACAACCAATCACGCGTGCTTTCAACTGGCACCGCAACCTCAAGAAGTCGCTCGAATCCTTGCTGGGCCTTTGCCATGGGATGCTGGCCGACAACCGATTAAATACAGAGGAGATTCTTTTTCTCGATACCTGGCTCAAGGAAAACGAGGAGATCGCGCGAGCATGGCCGGGTGACATCATCGCACAGCGTGTACGCGATATCCTCGCCGATGGTATTGTCACCGAGGAAGAGTCGGAAGATCTGAAAGACACTCTCGCCAGGATGCTCGGGGGCACGTTACAGGAAGCGGGCTCGGCAGGCGGCATGGCAACCAGATTACCCGTCGATGACGTGGATCAGATTGCCTTCGATGATCGCTTGTTTTGTCTGACCGGGAAATTCATCTATGGACCACGGCGCAAATGTGAAACCGCGATACTCGATCTTGGCGGGAAAATCGCGGGTGGCGTGGTGAAAAATCTGGATTATCTGATCGTCGGCACGTTGGCTTCGCGTGATTGGGCATATACCGCTCATGGCCGAAAAATTGAGAAAGCCGTGTCGTATCGCGATGAAGGCACCCAGATTCTGATCGTCGCCGAGGAAAGATGGACGAAATTTCTATAAGCAGTCACCGCATGCATGCTGCGGTGAAAGTATAAAAACAAACCCCGCCAGGGTGGCGGGGTCGAGTTGCGTCAAGGTTAGACTGCTCTCTTGATTGGCTGCCACGCATTTGCGCCATCGCGGCTGTTACCACCAACGGCTTCATACTCATTGCCGCACGCATCGACGGTGACGCATCCCGGTTCAAAATGGTCGGGGTTACGAAGCTCATTCATCCAGCCCGCGACATCCCCGCCATATAAAACAACAACACCACCATTGCGTCCGGTATCTCTCAACCACTTCTTTGCAATCTTCGCGTTGTTCATATTTCCTCCTTAGCTACAGCAGCCTAACCACCGCTTCGAGGCGATCCGCTACAGCGGCGTTCCGCCGCTTCCGCTCCCGACTCAAGCGGAGCGTTGGGCACGATCAGGCCGCGCGTTTGCTTTCTTGCTCGTCGAAACGGTCCAGAATAGCGAGCGCATGGGTGAGCTTCACATCGATTTCGTTACCAAGCCGCCAGAGGGCATCATGATCTAGCCCTGCATCCTCACCGATGCAGCCGAGTGCGCTGGCGATCGCCCGGGCCGACGCGATCAGATCGCGCAAGTCATCGGTATCAACTTCGGGTGCTGCTTTTGCTTTAGCCATGTTGAGTCTCCTGATTAAGGTTAGAGAAATTTCCGTGGATTGCTTTTGATTACCGGCTAACTGTATCGGTGACGAGATACTCGCTGATCGTATCGAAAAAACCGGCATAGATGCCGTCGGTTTCCATCGTGTGCGCCTTGCGCGCGATCTCGCCGGCGATGCAGCCGAATATTCTCGGGCTGATCTCTTCACCGCTTTGCCGAGCGGCATGGATGTAATTGAGCAGATCGATCGCGTAGGCCTTGCCGAGCATATAGTGAGCGGGCCAGTAATTCGTCTTTGGCGGCTCGACATCCCACCAGACGGCGCGCCCTTCGCTGTCTCGGTTGAAAAAAGGCAGATCTGTGACCTGGCGTGGCGCTTTGGATGACAGTATCCAACCGGGCCGGCGTTTCGGGCGAATAGAGGTAACTGCTCCCGTGCTGCTTGCTGCATTCTGAGTCATGGCGCGATCTCCTTCAGAGGGTTGAGATGACCGGCCGCGCGCCATGGAAAAAAGGGCCATGGCGCCGGCCGGCTCTGCCGGTTTTTAAGGACACTCAGCAGTTGTCCCGCCCAGGATAAGCAAGAAATTGAATCCCAGGCCAAAACGAAAACAGGCCGGGCATGCGCGAACGCCTGCCCATCTCCTGTTTAGGCTTCCGGTGGAAGAGTAAGGCCTGTCGGATCAATCACAGCAGCTAGATTCATTTGAATCCAGCTTATGGCCTCTTCCGGAGTGACTTCCTGAGCGGAATCATCGACCACTGGCTTTCCACGATCAAACTTCATCGTCTTGTGGTAATGAACGAATAGCGCTCCCTTTGCCGTGCGATAGAGCACGTTCTCATAGCGAACACTTTGTGCTGGAAAATCATCATCCCACGGATTCTCCGGAGTACGTGCTCCGCGTGAGATGGCTACGGTCTGGGAGGTATCGGTATCGAAGGTACGATTGTTGATGACGAACTTCATTTGTTCCCTTTCAATAAGGGTGTTCATGATTTGACTCCTTGCTGCGATTGCTCGCAGATGTTATCGCAGTAGGTCGTGACCGCTTCGCACGGCCGCCAATACCTGGCAGCAACTCAAATCATACGCCGCCCGGGCGCGCGGTCAAGCCGGCAAGACGATCTTCCGCTGCGTTTCGATGAAGGCGCACATCAGCCTTCGAGAAATACAGGAACTGCGCGCTAAATGCCATGGGATTGACTGCCGGCATTGATTGGACGCTTAATGATTGCGGGGATGGTCACACAACAAAAATACAGCCGGTATTTGGGTTCAGTTGCATTTTGACTTCGATGCCTAAGCCTGATCTCAAAGAGCCTCGTCTAAAAGTCGTTCGCGCAAAACGCCACATCGCGGATATCGAACGGCAATGCTCCGCCTTCTACAACAGTCAACCACACAGAATTTTTACAGAGCGTGATGCGCATGGAGCGGGCTATACGGTCAAACTCAGCCTTGAGAAGCCCGTCCCCGATGAAATTGCGCTTATTGTCGGAGAAGCCATCTATCAGCTCAGGTCCTCGCTCGATGTTCTCGCCTGCTGTTTGGCCACCGCAAACGGGGCTAAGGACACCCAAAGAACCTATTTCCCATTTGCCAGAGATGAGGCGGATTTCATGCTTCCAGCTACGCAACGAAAAATACAAAAGCTCTCGGCTGCCCATCAGCAAATCATTCATGCTTGGAAGCCATATCAGGGAGGGAATAATTCCCTTTGGATTCTCAATCGACTCGCCAACATAGACCGGCACAATCGCTTGGTAACCGTTGGGGGGTTTGGAGGTAGCATCCAAAGCCTCAGATTGACCGGTGGCCAATACTTCATCCCTGCAAGCGCTGCCGGTCGGCAGCCTCTTGATGAAGATATCGTACTGATCGTTGGAAAAAGTGGGGACCCACCGGACGGCGAGGTGCGAGTGAGTCTTGCGATAACGTTCCGGGAAATCGAACTCATCAAGGGCCAGCCAGTTGTTTCCGTCCTCAATAAGATCGCGAATCAAGTCGAATGGGTCGTTGACACGTTCGGCAACTAGTTTGGTCATAGCCGCGTCGCGGGGTATCACATTCCGGGCTTTCATTTGGCCGTCATAATGAATCCGAAAATCACCGATCGGCATCACGACTGATCTTCGCGCAGCTGCTTGAGCAACTTCGGCAGATCCTTGGCGCCGAAGCCAGCGGCCACGGCCTCGATCAGGTCCGCGCGCGCGTGCCGGCGATGCGCCTGGATCAGGCCGAAATATCGCTCGATTTGCCGCCAGGTGAATTGTCCGGCAATGTCGTGGTGGTTTCGTCCGAAGCCGGCGGCGACGAGCTGGGCGAAGACATCGGCGATGGCGACCGGCGCACCTTCACGGCGGCGGCGAACGCGGCGCCCCACAGCAGCCGCCGTGTAAAAAAATTGCTGTTCACCCCCCAGAACGCCATCTGCAGCTTCATCGCCTCGCGATCCGGCAGGCCGGCGAGCCATTCCACCTCGCGCCCGCAGCTCATGGCGATAAGCTTGAACCAGGCCTCGCGGTGCTCGGCGATCAGCGTGTCCAGATCCTCGGCCGCGATCTCATCGCCGGTCGTGGTCAACAGCGCACGCAGGCCGGCGAGGAAACCGCGCGCCAAGACCGTCGCCTCGATACCTTCGCGATAGCGGAATTCGCGCACGGTGACGGTTTCGCTTCCGATCGTCACGGTTTGATCGGGAAACAGGATTTCCATGTCATGCTCGGATTTGCTCATAGGTCACACCTCCAGTTTATCAATCTCAAAATAGACAGCGGCGCACGGCCAGGGAATAAAAACATAATAATCCTCCGTTCTGCCCATGATGCCGCCGGCTTCAGCAAAATCGTTTACGACTTTGCGGGCCTGTTCCTCGGTGGCCGGTACTTCGAAATCGTGCTTCATGTGGGGGCTGACGTATACACCGTCGCGCAACTCGATCATGGGGCTAAAAAAGAATATCGCGCGGAAGCGCATTGTGGGAGAGCAGGGAATTTTATCCCCGATGGGAAAATTCAAAATCTTTGAACCGCCCCCGCCGCCGCTCACCTCAGTCATCAGCTTCGCCTCAGGTTAAACGCCCGCGCCATGCCGCCGGAGATCGGCCCACCGCGCGTGATATCCTTGAGCACGACATTCACCATCATGCCCTCGGGATCGAAGGTTACCTGGCTGTCGCTGACTTCCTGCGGCGTGCCCTTGTTTTCGATCTGCACTTTGACGTTACCCGGGCCGGCGCCGCGCACCTGGTCGCGCGACAACACCACTTCGCCACGTTGCAAAATCGCCGGCACCTCATCGTCCCGCAAGCCGAAAGCACCGCCAGCGTGCAACCGCGGCGCGCCGATGAAGGCGAATGGCGAGACTTCGCGCGTGGCGCCTCCCGAACCCACAACACCGCCCGAATGAAACGCAGATGCAAGCGCACTACCCCAACCGCCGCCAAGCATTGCCATGACAAGCGCCTTGGCGGCCATCTCTGCCACCATGCGTTCGAGCATCTGCGTGAATAAATCGCCCAGGTTGGTCATGCGCCCCTGCATCACATCGAAAAAATATGTGCTAAAAGCGCCCTGCATACCACGCGCGGCATTTTTCGAAAATTCGCTCATCCCCTTCGTCGTCTCGTCGGTCTTCGCGCCGACTTCCTCAATCCGGCCATGGACATTCGCCATGGCCGCCATCCATTCGTCGGCGCTAATTTTTCCACGGGCCAGCAACTCGTCGAGCTGAGTGATTTCTCGATACAGCTCGCGCGCCGGGTCGAGCGAGTCGCGCAGACGTTCGGCCGTCCTTTCGAGCGCCCGGTTGTACTCCTCCTCGGTCTGGATCTGCTGACGCAGGTCTTTCTCACTTTCCTGCTCGAAACTCTGCTCTGCCTTGGCGGCGTCGAACCGGCGCGCGGCGGCGAGCAACGCATCCTGTTCGCTCTTGGCCAGGTCCTGGTAGCGCCCCTGCTGGATCTCGAACAGCATCTGTTCCGCGGCCGTCTCCTCGCCCAGGAGCGCGATGCGGCGTTCCAGGTCGGCAAGCGCCTTCTCGAATTCCTGCGACGGAGGCGCTGCACCGGTCGCGCCGGCGGGCGCGGTCCGACCGCCGAGGCCTTGCTGTTTCAGGATTTCTTCGCCGCGCTTACGCTGCAGATCGTCGAGCCGCTTCATCAGCTGCTCGCGCTCGGTCACCAGCTCGGCCAGCCGTTTGTTGACACTCTCGTCGGACTCGAACAGTTTCGTATCGAGGCCGCTCGCATCGAAACCCGATCCCGTGGCGCGTATGGCGCGCGGCACATTCAGAGAATTGCGCAATGCCCCGATCTTCCGGTCGATTTTATCGATCGCGACGTCGAGCTTGCCGATTTCCTCGGTGGGTCCGTTGATCAGGAAATTCACCGCCGTGATAAACTCGGCGAGTTTGCCCAGGCCTTTGATCACGACCGTGGTGATGTTGTCGACAGCGGCGGCGGTGTTGGGGTCCTGCAACACCCGCGTCAGGTCCTCGATCGCCGCCTTGGCGTCCTTGAGTCCGCCCTTGGCCTCGAGCAGATCGCCAAAAGCATTCTGCAGGCCTTTGAGCGAACCCCCCAAGGTATCGCGCGCGGCGCGGGCAGCACCGCCAAAGCCTTTCTCGACGCGCTCTAGGATGACCTGCTGCGCGCTGGCGACGTCGCCGGTGCGCACGAAGTTCGTGATGAGTTTTTCTTGCTCGCTAGTAAATTGAACACCGATGCGTCGCAGTGCGGTGAGGCCCTGCACCGGATTCTCCAACGCCTTGCCGAGCTGCAGGGCCGAGCTCTTGAGGTCCTGGCCCAAGCCGGTGGAGAGATCGAGGGCCGCCTCCGTCGCCTGACGGAATACATCGCCCTGGACATTGCGGAACGTGAGCAAGACTGCCTGCATTTCGAGGACGGCTTCGTCCGAGAAGGTCGTCGCCTTCTGCAGCGCGGAGGCCATCTCGGCGAGCTGCTGCGCGGTGAAGCCGGCAGCGCCGCCGGTGGACTTGATGCGCGCCTCGATCTGGGCGAACGCGGCCTCGGCGCGCACGGTCTCGTCGATAATCGCTTTAAATGAAAATCCGACACCCAAGGCGCCGGCCAAGCTGGCGGCCAGGCTTTTGACGCTGCCGCCGAAGCGATCCATGTTCTTCTTGGCCTCATCGACATCGGCCTTGATCTTGAGCGTCAGCGATTTGGTTTCATTTGCCATCAAAACCCCCTAAGAAGATGCGAGGCGTCGCAGACCGGGCTGGAGACTAACCCGGAGCACCCCTTTCACAAGGGTGCCGGTCGCCAAGCGACGCCTCGCAAACCATTTACCGAAGTTGGCATGATGGGGAAGTGGGTTGGAATATGCGATGACAGTAAAACCTCGAAATCTGGATTTCACTGTCAATCCACCACAGGAACCAAGCGTGGTACCGGAATCAATCTCGTAGCGCCGGCGATTTTTTGCCGCTGAAAATACGGGCAATTTGTTGTAGCGTGATGGGTGTGGGCTGGAATTTTATTTGCGCGAAAATCGACAGAATCAGCCGGGGCTCATGGACGGCTGGGGGCTTTACGGATAGACTTGTCCCCACTTTCGCGGCCAGATGGGGACGATCTGGGGACGCGGTGGGCGCACCTAAGTTATTGACCGCGCGGCGTTTCGAGGGTTTGTCCCCGGTGTCCCCACCGTCCCCGTGAAAATCAGTAAGGTCCGGGGAAATAGCAGGCCGTTGGTATCTCGGGAAACCCGAGCGGTGTTTAGGCGATACGCCTTTTATATACACATCGCACCCCCGCTACCAAATCCCAAAGGCCCTGCTGGGGCCTTTTTTGTTTTTTTGCGGCCACCATGGCACGGTTTTGGGCACTTCCCGATTTCGGCGAAAGTGCCTATAATTCGACCCGGTTTCGGTTTCAGCCGTTGCAAGAGTAAGTAATAAGAAGTGGGCCGCGTGCCCACTTTTGTTTTATGGGGCAAGAAGTTATGCGTGGTGCGCGGGCGGATCTGCGAAAACTGCTTGAACCCGGCGTCGAAGCCACGGGCTTTGAGCTGGTTGATGTGGAGATCGCGGGTAGCCAACATAGTCCCACGCTGCGCGTGTATATCGACGGTCCCGCGGGCGTGAACGTGGACGATTGTGCCAGAGTCAGCCGGCAGCTGTCGGCGCTGCTGGATGTCGAGGACCCGCTGCCGGGGCATTACACGCTCGAGGTGTCATCGCCCGGCCTGGATCGGCCGCTGGTCAAACCGGAAGATTTCAAGCGGTTCGTGGGCGAAACGATCAAGGTGAAGATGCATGAGCCATTGCAGGGGCGCAAGAATTTCTCCGGCCGGCTGGTGGACGTGGCGGCGGATCACGTCGTCGTGGAAGTGGACGAAGAACATTATGACCTGGCGTTCGAAGGCATGGATCGGGCTCGGCTGGTCCCCCGGTTCCGAACTTCAGGCATGACGGGAGAGTAAGTATGATAGGTAACGAAGTGTTGACGATTGTCGATGCGGTGTCGCGCGAAAAGGGCGTCGACAAGGAGATCATTTTCCAGGCGCTCGAGGCGGCGCTCGCCACCGCCACGCGCAAGCGCCACAAGGGCGACACCGACGCGCGCGTCATCATTCACCGCAACACCGGAACCTACGACACATTCCGTCGCTGGGAAGTGATTGCCGACGAAACCGAACCGGTCGAGTTCCCCGACCGCCAGATCAAGCTGATCGAGGCGCGCGCGCAGAAACCGGACATCCAGCTCGGCGAATTCATTGAAGTGCCGCTCGAGCCGGTCGAGTTCGGCCGCATCGCCGCGCAAGCCGCCAAGCAGGTGATCATGCAGAAGGTGCGCGAGGCGGAGCGCGAGCAGATCGTCAATCTCTACAAGGATCGCAAGGGCGAGATGGTCACCGGCGTCGTCAAGCGCATGGAGCGCGGTGACGTCATCGTGGATCTCGGCAACGCCGAAGCCCTGCTCTCCAAGGGCGCGATGATTCCGCGCGAGGGCCTGCGTCCGGGCGACCGCATTCGTGCGCTGCTGGAAGACGTGAAATCGGTACCGCGCGGGCCGCAGCTTTTCCTGTCGCGCGTGGCGCCGAAGTTGTTGATCGAGCTTTTCAAGCTTGAGGTTCCCGAAGCCGGCGAAGGGTTGATCACCATCCACGGTGCCGCGCGCGATGCCGGCCTGCGTGCCAAGATCGCGGTAAGTTCCTCGGACCCGCGCATCGATCCCATCGGCGCCTGCGTCGGCATGCGCGGTTCGCGCGTGCAGAGCGTGTCGAACGAGCTCGCCGGCGAACGCGTGGACATCATCCAATGGTCGGATAACCCGGCCCAGTACGTGATCAACTCGCTCGCGCCGGCCGAAGTGCAGTCCATCGTGGTGGACGAAGAATCGCACAGCATGGATGTGATCGTGGATGAAAAGCAGCTTTCCCAGTCCATTGGCCGCAGCGGCCAGAACGTGCGTTTGGCCTCCGAGCTCACCGCCTGGGAACTCAATATCATGACGGAGCAATCGGCCCAGGAAAAAGGCACCCAGGAGGCGGCCAGCGCCATCCAGTTATTCATGGAACAGCTCGCGGTCGACGAGAACGTGGCCACGGTCCTGGTGCAGGAAGGCTTCACCAGCCTGGAAGAAATCGCTTACGTGCCGAAGCAGGAATTGCAGGCCATCGAAGAGTTCGATGACGGACTGGTGGATGAACTCAGAAACCGTGCACGCGATCTGTTGCTGACCCGCGCCATTGCCCAGGAGGAAAAGATAAGCCTGGCCGAACCGGCCAAGGACCTGCTGGAAATGCCAGGCATGGATGAAAACACCGCGCATCTGTTGGCGGCCCGTGGCATCAAAACCATGGAAGAGCTGGCGGAGCAGGCGGTGGATGAATTACTCGGGGTTGAAGGTATGACGGAAGCGCGCGCCAGCGAACTCATTATGACGGCGCGCGCGCCATGGTTTGAGGACAAGCAGGCTGGATAATCGGCCCGCCAATCAGGAGTTTATGACGCAGATTACTATAAAAGGGTTCGCGGATCAGATCGGTATTCCACCGGAAACGTTGCTGCGCCAGCTCGGTGCGGCCGGTATTTCGGAAAAAAATGCCGAGGACGCGCTCAGCGACGAAGAGAAGGAAAAACTGTTTCTCTATTTGCGCGCGAGTCATGGCGCCGGCGATGAGGGCGTGGCCAAGAAGAAAATCACCCTCAAGCGTAAGTCCACCAGTCAGGTCGTTCAGAGCACACGTACCGGCGCTTCGCGCACGGTTCAAGTCGAGGTCCGCAAGAAGCGCACCTTCGTCAAGCGCAGCTCCATAGAAGAGACGCCGGTCCCGGCGGAAGCAATGCCGGCCGTGGCGCCGGCTGAAACAGCGGCGCCGGTTGCGGCCATGGCACCGGTGAGCGAGCCCGTGGCAGTCGCGGCCGTGGCGTCCCCGTCGGCGGTAGCTACTCCAGCGCCTAAGATTGAAATCGCACCCGCGGCGAAACCGGCGCCGGCGCCGGCGCCGGCCAAGGAAGTCAAAAAACCGCACAAGGGCAAGAAAGAAAGACTGGAAAAACTTGAAGAACGGGAACGTGGCCAGTTGCATCTGGCGGCTGGCAAGAAAATACGGCGCAAAGTCAGGCCCGTTGCCCATAGACCGGTCGTCACCAGCGTTACCGGCCAGCACGGATTCGCGCGGCCCACGGCGCCGATTGTGCATGAAATCGCCCTGCCGGAAACCGTCACGGTCGCGGAGCTGGCGCAGAAAATGTCCATCAAGGCGGCCGAGGTTATCAAGGTGCTCATGCAGATGGGCACGATGGTCACCATCAACCAGGTGCTCGACCGCGACACCGCGACGCTCGTCGTCGAGGAAATGGGCCATGTCGTCAAAGAGGCCAGACCCGAAAGCCCCGAGGCCCTGCTGGCCTGGCCCACGGCTGAGGCGGCCGGCGAGGCCGAACCGCGCCCGCCCGTGGTGACCGTCATGGGTCACGTGGATCACGGCAAGACCTCGCTGCTCGACTATATCCGCAAGGCCAAGGTGGCTTCCGGCGAAGCCGGCGGCATCACCCAGCACATCGGCGCTTACCACGTGGAAACATCCAAGGGAGTCGTAACCTTCCTGGATACGCCCGGTCACGAGGCATTTACCGCCATGCGCGCCCGCGGCGCCAAGGCCACCGATATCGTGATTCTGGTGGTGGCGGCCGACGACGGCGTCATGCCGCAGACGATCGAGGCAATTCACCATGCGCGCAACGCCAAGGTGACGCTCGTGGTCGCGGTGAACAAGATCGACAAGCCCGAGGCGCAACCGGATCGCGTGCGCCAGGAACTCACCAAACACGAAGTCGTTGCCGAGGAATGGGGCGGCAATGAAATTTTTGTGAATGTCTCCGCCAAGACCGGCGAAGGCATCGACAAGCTGCTCGAAGCGGTGCTGCTGACGGCCGAAGTGCTGGAGCTGAAGGCCCCCAAGACCGGACCCGCCGCGGGCCTCGTGGTGGAAGCGCGTCTCGACAAAGGCCGCGGCCCGGTAGCCACGGTGCTGGTCCAGCGTGGCACCCTGCGCAAGGGCGATGTGATACTCGCCGGGCGCGAATACGGACGCGTGCGCGCCATGCTCGACGAAAAAGGCCGGCCGGTCAAAGAGGCTGGGCCGTCCATTCCCGTGGAAGTCCAGGGACTCTCCGGCGTGCCGAGCGCCGGTGAGGAAGTCTCGGTGGTCGAATCCGAGCGCAAGGCGCGTGAAATCGCGCTTTACCGCCAGGGCAAGTTCAAGGACGTCCAACTGGCGCGCCAGCAGGCCGCGAAGCTGACCGATGTGTTCGAACAACTGAAGGAAGACGAGGAAGCCACAGCGCTGAACCTCATCGTCAAGGCGGACGTGCAGGGATCGATCGAGGCGCTTACCGTTTCCCTCGAAAAACTCTCCACCCCCGAGGTCAAGGTCAAGGTGATTCATGGCATGGTCGGCGGTATTACCGAATCCGATGTGAACCTGGCCGTCGCGTCCAATGCCGTCATCATCGGTTTCAATGTCCGTGCCGACAGCACGGCACGCAAACTGATTGAACATCAAGGCGTGGACGTTCACTACTACAACGTCATTTACAATGCCGTGGACGAGGTCAAGGCTGCCATGACGGGCATGCTCAAGCCCCAGTTCAAGGAACAGCTGCTGGGTTTGGCCGAAGTGCGCGACGTATTCCGCTCACCCAAGATGGGCGCCGTGGCCGGCTGTTACGTGGTCGAAGGCGCCGTCCGGCGCAACCGGCCGATCCGCGTGTTGCGCGCCAACGTGGTGATCTTCGAAGGCGAACTCGAATCCCTGCGCCGTTTCAAGGACGACGCCGGCGAAGTGAAGGCGGGGCTCGAGTGCGGCATCGCGGTCAAGAATTACAACGACGTGCAAGTCGG
>JAUSDQ010000301.1 GCA_030650525.1 Sulfuricaulis sp. | reverse complement strand
GGTGGGGCGCCGGCGCTTGAGGCGGGCGAGCACCTCCGCGTTAATCGCTTGCAGATAACGCGGCGCTTGGCCCCCGGTGGCGAGCGGCTTGAGCTTGAGCTTCTCGAACAGCAGCTGGCTGACCCAGGCCGCATCCTGCGGCCGCGGTGCCTCGCCGAGTTCCTTGGCAAGACTTGCCTCGAGAGACTCGCGGCGCTTGCGCAGCTCGACCGGATGTTGCATTCGATGCAGCACGTGATCGATGACATCGTTGGCGAGTTCGACGCCCAGCTCCTTCATGGCGAGCACCGGGTTGATCAGGAACATTACGCTCAGTTCGGGATGGGCGTTGATGCGTGCCGTGATCTCGTCACGTTTAGTCGCGAGCTCGCGACGACTGGGTATCTCGATGGGTGGCACTTGCGGCGGCGACGGGATGGGCGGCAAGCAGCGCACGGGGCCGCGCGCCGGGCGTGGCGCCGCCGGCTTGGCCTTGCGTGGGGCTAGGCCGTTACGGGGTGGTTTTCCCGGTTTTCGCGAATCTTCCATGACGGCAGAAAGGTCCTCAGCTTGAGCTTAAATGTTTGGCGCTCGACCGCGAAACTTTCGATAAGTGTTGCTTGCTGGAAAACGGTATTATAAGTTTTCCATTTACTTTGAACAATGCGATATTGTCTGCGAGATTCGCCGCCGGTCGGGATAAACCCAATTTATGAATAAACTTTTGTTGAGGGACTAACATGCCTGCGGTTCTGCATGGAACAAAGGAGCAATCGACAACCGCTTCGCTTATCTCGTTGGGGCCGGCCGGGCCCTTCCCCGACTCGTCGCTTTCCCGGGTACTGGAACGCCGCTGGCTGCATTATGCGTTTCTGACCCGCGACCTGCGCAGCGGGCTGGTGGCCAACATTGCGCAGCTTGGCCCCGCGCACGAAGATCCGGCACGGCGCGCGCGCTGCACGTCGATCTTGCTGCTCTACCATGAAGGCGAAGGTTGGATCGCGAGCCAGTTCAACGGCGCGACGCGCACCCCGTTCTGGTCGTCGTTCCGTCAACCGCACGCCTTTGCCGAGGAACGCCCGTTCGAGATTGCGTCGACCGCCGGCGCGCCGTGGGTGAAGCTGAACTTGGCGCGATCGAGCCGTCCTTGCACCAGCCAATGCGCCCCGTTCGCGGGCAACCAGCATCTGCGCTGGCAATCGGAATCGGGGGTGCAAGCGCGTGGCGATTGGGGCTTCGGTAAGCGCGTGCTGCGTAACCGTGCGGCCGTCGGCTACCACGAGCGCGTACGCGGGTATTGGGGTTGGCCGGAACTCGGTAGCTGGGTATTCGGGTTCGCCAACGATGCCCGCGGGCAACACGGCGCGGCCCCGTCCTATGCCGCGGTATTTACGCTGATTAATCCACCGAAGCCGGATCGCGCCGCGACGGCATCGGTGATGCTATGGAAAGACGGCCGGCTGCGCCGGCATTTTCCACGCCGCGGCGTCAGCGTAGCGGTGTCCGGTTTCCTCGATCCCAACCGTGTGCGCCAGGTTCCGGTGCTGGCCAATCTGCTGGGCGTGCCGCCGATGCAACCGATCCCGCGGCGACTGGTCATCAGCGCCCAGATGGGCGACGACCGCCTGCTGCTGGATTTCGAGGCCGAGGCCGCCGCGCGCGTGGTGATTCCCTGTGAGACCAGTCTGCGGCCTTTCAGCGTGCACGAAGTCATTGGCACCTGCCGGCTGGAAGGGAAGCTCAACCGCAAACCGTTTGGCTTCGAGACCAAGGGCATTGTCGAATTCGCGGGAGGGGCAGGTGGAGATTGACTCCGCCGCTTGCGTGCTCGTCGAAACCGTGAATGCGCTCGCGGTACGGGCGCCGGCCATCATCGCGGCGGCGGCGCAACAGCTCAAGGGGATCACGCTCGGCCTGCATTTCGGCGACGGCAGCCACGCGGTGCTGCGCGCGCAGCATAGCCGTCTGCTCGCCGCTGCCACGCGCGCGCGCAAACCGACCGTGGAAGTGTATTTCGATGATCGCGCCCTGAATGTTCTGTTCGACCTTGAACACCGCCCGATAGACGAACTGGCGGCCGGAAGCCTGGACGTGCGGGGTGAACGCGCCAACGTGCTGGCCACGTGGCGCTGTTTCAAACTGCTTTCGCAACGCGGATCCGGCCTGCGCGCGGTCCAGGCGATCTGGCGTGCCTGGCGCGACCGGGCACCGCAGAAGTGGGGCGCGCCCGCGCGCTACGCCAAGCAGCCGAAGGGGCGACCCGCGTTGGCACCCCCGCGCGCGACCGGCTGGCAGGCGCTCGATTATCTGGACCAGCGCCATCCGGCGGACGGCGAGTCGGCCGGCGCGCCGGCGAGCGCCTTGAGCCAGCGGTCGCGCAGCCTCTGGGACGGACGCGGTGCGACCGATTGGGCGGACGTACACGAAGTTTTTGACAACGATTTAATGGAGACGCTGCAAATCTGTCGCGGCCGGGTGGCGCAGGAAATCCTGCGCATCCTGCCAAAACGCGAGCCCAAGGCGGAACTGTACGACCTCATGCGCGACTACCCGATGCGTGACGGCAAAGGACTGAGACCCACGCTGACCATGGCAAGCTGCATGGCCTTCGGCGGATCGAGCGAAGATGCGGTGCGCACCGCCGCGGCCATAGAATTATTCCACAACGGCTTCCTTATACACGACGACATTGCCGACGAATCGACCCACCGTCGCGGTAAACTCACGATGCACGGTGAAAACGGCATCGGTCTGGCGGTAAACACCGGCGACGCCATGAATCTTTTTGCCGTGGACGCGGTGCTATCCAACCTGCCGACCTTGGGTTTAGCGCGCACTTTGGGGTTGATCCACGAAATCATCCACATGTGCCGCGAAACGGTGGAAGGCCAGGCCATTGAGCTCGGCTGGATCCATAACAATTTTGTGCCGCTGCGCGACCAGGATTACTTCGTGATGAGCACCAAAAAAACCGGGTGGTACACTTGCATCAGCCCGTGTCGCCTGGGAGCGGTATGTGCCGGTCAGACCGACCCGCGCGTGCTCGATCCTTTCAACGAGACGTTTCGTCTGATCGGCATCGCATTTCAGATTCAGGACGACGTGCTTAATCTGATCGGCGACGAGGATCTGTACGGCAAAGAGACGCTGGGTGACCTGTTAGAGGGAAAACGCACGATCATGATGATTCACTTATTCCGCTCCGCCGATGCCCGTACGCGCCAACGCATGCGCGCGATCAATAAACTGCCGCGGCAGCAAAAGACTCAGGACCATGCCGAAGCCATGCTCAAGGCCATGAAAAAGGTCGGCTCGATCGACTACGCGATCGCGTTGGCGGACGACCTGGCGCACCGCGGAGTCAGGCGTTTCGAGCGCGACCTGAGTGTGTTGCCGGAGAACGAAGCCAAGGCGGTGTTGCGCCAGATCGCGCATTACGTTACCACCCGACCCCTGTAACTTTAAGATGCCACGAAAGAAGCGCCCATCTCGCCGGCCCAAGCTGGCCCCGGAGGATCTGATCCTGCTGGCATCGGTTCGACGCGGGAATGAATGGCTACGCGCGGTGTTGTGCACCCTGGCACGCCGCGGCGTCGCGTTCCGCGACGCCCACCCCGAGCGCGCTGGCGCGCTGCTGGATGTACTGGCGACGCTGCCACTCTTCAAGGGCGGTCACTTCCTGTTCGACCTGATGGAGTGGGAAGACTTCATGCTCGATGGCCCGGCGCCGCCGATCGTGCCCACCGTGCTCGACGCGGCAGCGCTATTTCGTATCGCCGCCTTCCTGGAGCGCACCAAGACCTTTTTCGATGGCGGTGTCGTGCCAGAATTAAGTGGACTGCAAGTTGCGAGCGGCGCCATGACAGACGTGGATCTGCCGCCGCTGGAGGCGGGCTTCTACCTCTACCAGGACGTGGTGCTGGGGGTATTCACCAGCGCCGCGCCGCTGCTCGCCGCGGTTCGGCAGGAGCTGGAGAAGCACGGGATCCGGCGGTAACGCGGATCGAGCAATAAAAAAGATTGAACGGATATGGGTGCGGCGATTGGACGTTAAATTTAACGCTCCCGCAGTGACACGATCCCTTGAGTTCCATCGGCAGTCTTTCCGATCTTCGGCCCGTCAAAACCAGGGCCTTAACCTACACCCCCAAGGATTGATTTCGTATTGTCAACGGAAACCGGAAGCATGATTCTTTATTTTCTTGTGCCGTCATAAATCCAGCACTAGAATTCAATCCATGAGCGAGCTGATCTTCGAGGTTACCCAGGAAGCCGACGGCGGTTTCTGCACGGAATGTCTCACGGAGACGATCTTTACCCAGGCCGATACGTGGGAGCAATTGCTGCGATAACGCGCATGAGGCTGTGCACGCTTATTATTTCGATCAATCGGAGAATCTCCCTTATCCCCGCCGTGCCGTCCGGATACATAAGCCCCGATAGCTGCACGTCGATGTCCAGCACCGCCCTCATTTACGGGCGCGCTTCTTCCTGGCGGCGCGTACCGCCTCATCGATCAGGGCCATGCCCTTCTTCGGCGGGATTTGGGAGTAAGCCTTCTTGATTCCGCCAGTCAGCTGCTCGAACTCATCATCGAGTTCGCGCGGCGTATCGAACCGTGTCATGTCAATTCAGTTGCTTTTTTATATCGTGCATCGAAAAAGTATAACCAGCCCATTACTCCCTAGGCCATTGCCCTGATCGGGTATACACTTGTCAAAGACAGGAGACCGCTATGAGCGCTATTTCGTACAGTCGCTTTCGCGAGAATCCGAACAAGGTAATCGAAGAGGTCGTTGACGCTGAAGAGGCGGTTACGGTCACTCGCGAGGACGGTCGTAACGTGGTGATTATCCCCGCCAAGGAATTTGAGTCCTGGAAGGAAACCATGCACTTGCTCAGCAGCAAGAAAAACGCTGCACGCTTGCGTTCTGCAACCAAGGAAATCGAGACCGAGATTGGCCGCCGCAAGCGTTGAGACTTGGTGGTCGAAACGCGCGTGCGAAGACATCGCCTACTGGCGTAAACGCGACGCTGCCATCACCGCACGCATTGAATCCCTTATCGAAGATATCAAACGTAGTCCCTTCACCGGTCTTGGTAAACCCGAACCGCTCAAGCACTCACTCACGGGTTTCTGGTAGCGTCGCATCACCAAGGAACATCGTCTGGTATATCGCGTCGAAACGGGCGTAATTTACATTGTCCAGTGTCGATTTCACTACGATAAATAATTGGCTGACTCCATAGCAAGATTCTTTGAGTTCCATCGGTAATCTCCCAACCTTCGGCCCGCCAAAACCAAGGCCATAGCCTGCGCCCCGGAGGCTTGATTTCGTATGGTCGGCGGGACATGCTTGGCGACGGTAAGAGCACATGAAGAAATTCATCGTCATCATCACCCTGCTCTACACCGTCGTGGCGGTTGCCGTGCTGGGCTTCATTTCGAATTAGTTTCGCGAGGGGCTGACACTCGGGGAATCGGTCATCGTGACCACTCTGGTTCTCAGCCTTGCCGCCGCCCTGCTCGTCGCCGTAATCGCCTACTGGAAAGAAAACGAGTGGCTCGCCGTGGTTCTCGTGGCGATCGTTCTCGGTTCAAGCTGGTATGTGGCGAAGACGCATCACGACGCCTACGGCGAATGGTTCCCGTCGTTTGCCTCAGCGGAAGTTGAAACCAGCGGCATCGCCAAGCTCAACGCCAACGGCCAGAACATGCTCTACCGGCTGGAGCTACACAACCCGGGCACTGTGGCCCATCGCGAATTTCTGATCGTCACGCGCGGCGGCCAGGAACGCCGCATCCGCCTGCCGGTATTCGACGGCGCGCGCAGCGGTTACGTCAGCGCCAAGACCCCGAGCGACTGGATCGTGCTGCACCCCACCGAGGATACTAATGTATATCGCGCGGAAACCGGCCGATTCCTGTTCGTCCGGAAATCCTTCCGGGTCGATCTGCAAACAGGAAACGTGACGGCGCTGCCTACGAAGCTGGACTAGAAAATAATAAAAAGGAACGTCGCGCCTAACCTTGAAGGGGGTGACGCTGCCGGTGTAGCCCCGGACTTGGAAGACCGGTGGTCAGCGCCGTGCGGGCCGTCGCGGCATGTGTAACAAAATCAGAATTCCGTCCAATCGCCGCCCGCCACATTCGCCTTTACGGCCGCCTTCGGCCTCAATACCTGCACATGGGGGCGGAAACCGGCCGCTGGCTTAGAAGCGGTCGCGGTTTCTTTTCCGGTTCTGACCGCACTCGTCTCAGGCACAGACGGCGCGGCGGATTCGACGCCGGATAAGCCTGCGCTCGCGAGCTGACGCCGGTTGGCGTCCGCGTTCACACCCAGTTGGAAGTGCGCCACCAAATCGCGCAGTTGTTTCGCCTGCGCGGCGAGCGACTGGCTGGTGCTGGAGAGTTCCTCGGTCTGGGCGGCGTTGGACTGGGTGATGCTGTCCATCTGCGTGACAGCGCGGTTCACCTGCTCGATGCCCGAGGCCTGCTCCTGGCTTGAGGCGGTGATTTCGGCAATGATGCCCGCCGTATTTCTCACGTTCTCCACAATGTCCTCGAGCATCTTGCTCGACGCACCCACCAGATGAGTGCCGTCCTGCACCTTCTCCACGCTGTCCTGAATCAGGGCCTTGATCTCCTTGGCGGCAGAAGCGCTGCGCTGCGCGAGATTACGCACCTCAGAGGCCACCACGGCGAAACCGCGGCCTTGTTCACCGGCGCGGGCGGCTTCCACCGCGGCGTTGAGGGCCAGCAGGTTGGTCTGGAAAGCGATCGAGTCGATGAGGCCGATGATATCGGCGATCCTGGTGCTGCTCGCGTTGATTGCCTCCATCGACCGACTAACCGAACTGGCCATTACGACACCTTCGTTCGCGGCGTCGCGCGCGCCCAGCGCCATCTTGTTGGCACGCAGGGCATTGTCGGCGTTTTGTTTCACCGTCCCGGTCATTTCTTCCATGGAGGCGGCCGTCTCTTCGAGCGAGCCGGCCTGTTCCTGGGCGGAAGAGGAAAGCCGCGCGGCGGAAGAGGAGATTTCATGCGAGGCCGTGGCCATGGAGTCAGCGCCCATGCGCACCTCGTATACCAATTTCTTCAAGCTGTCGGTCATCGTGCGCAGGGAGCGCATCAGGCTGGTCTTATCGTCATCCTTAACGGAAACGTTAATGGACAGGTCTCCCTGGGCAACCCTTTCTGCGATTTCACTCGCGTAGCCCGGTTCGCCGCCCAGCTGATTCAGCAAGCCACGGGTGATATGCCAGGCCAATAACGCTCCGATAACAAGTGCAGCGGCCGCCGTGATCAGCATGAACCACAGCGCACCGTGATAGGCATTACTGGCGGAAAGCGCGGAATCCTGCGCGGCGTTCTCGAGATATTTCTGCGCTTCATCCAGCTGGGCCACGAGCTCGGTTTGCTTTTGGCGCACCTGGTCTCTGACCATGGCACGCGCCTTCGAATGATCGTCGGCGAGCGAACGATCGATGGCTTTTTCCACCAGGGATTGGACGCTGGACTCGACATCACGGAAGTTCGATAAGATCGTCTGAAACGACTCATCCGTTTCATGCGACTGAAGGGCCGAGACGGCCTCCTGGTAACGCCGCCTCGCGTCTTTCATCAGCTGTAGTTCCTTTTTCTTGAATGACAGATCCTCTTGCAAGACGATGTCGCGCAAGGCGATGGCCTGGAAGCGCAAGGCGTCACGCATCGTATTGACCAACGCGAGCCGGGCAAAGTCCTGCTTAACGATCGAGTCAAGGTATCGTTGCATCAAAGCCATGCGGCTGAGCCCGATCAGGACGAGCAACGCCATCAAGACCAATAATGCCCCATATCCAACGGTGAGACGGGTTCCCACTCTTAATGATGCGAGGGATGCCATGTACTGCTTCCTTCGTGCGCGGAAAAACGGCTACTGCACACTGACGCCGGTATGGATTACACCAATAACCTTGGCGCCATCTTTGACCGGTGCCGACACCTGCACCGCTACAAGCTGAGTTGCCGGGTCTGGTTTGGCTTCGGACGCAGCCCAGGCGCTTCCCTTCATGGCGCCAATAAACGGTGGCCGATTGGCAACGTTATACAGCAGCGCCTTGACGCTGGAGCCGGCCGCCACCAGATCGCCTTTTTCATTGCGCACGAACAGCTTGACGATGTTCTTGTTGTCTTCCCATTTTGACAAAAGTTTTCCGGCGGGGTTGGCGCGGTATGCCGTGACGACTGGATCATTCTCGTTCAGGGCATCCCAGGTTACGTTGGTCATCGTGCTTGTTCCGGCGCTTTTGTTCGATTCCTTGACAGCCGCGACGATAACGGGATGCGCAGCCCATTCGCTGAGCATATTTTTGTATTTCGCGACCTTGGCCTGGACATCAGCTGACATTGGCTTGCCTTCGCCATGAGCCACGCCTGTCGCAATCGCGGCGCTCGTTCCAAACATGAAACAAATCAGTAGCCGCAAAGAACTTCTCATCACCGAGGAACGGAATTTCATTGTGTTTTTCCTTTTATTGCGCGAAGAACGTTTGAAAACTCTATGGAGTTCCTGTCGGCCCCTGCTTGCCGCCCCTCTCTGCAGAGAAAGCCGAAGAGGCGCGACCGTCGAGAAAATCTCACAAGGTGAAAGTATAGCCAATGTTGGCAGGAGGGGCGGGCGGAGGAAAAATTCCGCCGTGGCAACCGTGTTCGCCCGCAACGCAAAATATGGCGCCGGCGCCCGATTCTGTCAGCCAGGGCGCTGGTTAACCGGCCGATGGCAGGTAGCTTGCTTGACCTGGGCAGCGTGGGACGGCTTAACGCCGTGCCTCGGCACATGTGGGGCGCGGGGTATTGGAAGAATAAGCCCCCTCTCCCGCGTCTATCAATAGTCGATCCTAGTTGATCCACACGGGTGGTGCGCCGCCAGGGATAGCCGCGCGCCCGGGTGTTTCTGCGCCCTCAATACGCAAACCGGGGTCAGATCGGAATGGCACTTACTTAAGCCTAAATGTAAGGCGGGTTAGCGTAATTGGCGTAACCCGCCAGGCGTTGCGCAGCAACACATGACATGCTTTACGCAATACCCGATGGCACATCCGGCGGGTTACGGCACAAACGACGCGCCTAACCCGCCCTACATCTATTATGAAACCGCTTAAGTAAGTGCCCGCAAGTGCCATTCGGGTCAGATCACAGTTTTCGCTAATATTAGCGGAAACTGTGATCTGACCCCAATGGCAGGAATCTCAAGCGCCGGCCCCAGCGGCATATCTTGTTGCGGCCTCATTGGCTTCCTTCTCAACGGCTTGAAAGTTTCTAAGGTACCGAACAGAAAAGTCGCGGATCCCCCAGCGCTGATACTGAGCAACGTGCGTCAACTCATGCGCCCAGAGCTTGGGGTTGTGTAGCGCGTCTTCGAGTTTTTTGAACACAATGACATGGTCAAGCGTAATGGCCGCGGTATCGCCATAACGAATCGCATTGACTTGCAGGGTCAGATCATCCCCGCCCTGCACCCGGTAACGGGCCGCATCAAGCACCATATCGGGAATGAAGCCCACGAGGTATTGGCGTATTTCCGCCGGAATCGGCAGCACGCCGGCACGCACGGCATCATCCCGTGAACGCGCGATCAGCACCTGAAGCACCGGCGCACCTTGCTGTACGAGAAGATCGTTGACTACTTGAGTTGCACTTTCTTCAATCGATTTCTCAGCGAAGGCTGACATGGGCGCGCCGACGCCAATCGTGCCGACCAGCGCAAGAAGAAAAGCACAAGTAATAAACCGATGAGTCTTCATGTCTTTATTCCCTGTTCAAAACCGGGGTCAGAGAACAATGGCCGAATGGCACTTACTTAAGTAAACTCATAACCAATGTAGGGCGGGTTAGGCACGTCTTTTGTGCCGTAACCCGCCGGATGCGCCTTCGGGTAATGCGTAAAGCGTAAAGAAAGCTATGTGTTGCTGCGCAACGCTTGGCGGGTTACGCAAACCACGCTAACCCGCCCTACATATAGGCTTTAAGTATGTGCCATTCAACAATGGCCCTTTAATTAATCACGCCCCTCCCATCTCCCGGTCGGTCTGCAGAAGTATCTCGGCACCGGTAGCGGTGTCGGAATGGAAAATTCCAGACTTGGCGCTTACCGACATGCGCGTGGCATTGGGGCTGATCTCCTCCAGCTTGATGTAAATAGTACGGTTGATGGATTTCGCGTTGATCTCCTTCCCGCCCTTGACCTTGTCGATAGAGCGCACATCGATATCCATGTGCTGAAGTGCTGCCAGGGCGGCCGCCCGAACCTTGGGCAGGGATGCGGTGAAGGTGCGGGAAACTTTACCGGCCATTGAGTAGGATACCCCGGCCGATGTGCCGCCCCCGAGGGCGCTAATCGCGATCGACTCGCACCCAGCCAGAGGCAGGGCGGCGATCGCCAGGACAATAATTCGGCTGGTCACGGAATGCATCGCTATTATTTCCTAACCACGTACCGTGATCCAGTCGACAGTTATCGGGGTTGCCCGGTATCGGCTTGGATTTTTAGTTTCTTTATTTTGCCGTCTGCTCGCACGAAAACGTCATATTGGATGGCGTCATGCTCATGCTCGACTTGCACCTTGACGGCTTTGCCGTTCAATTTCTTTTCGA
>JAUSDQ010000234.1 GCA_030650525.1 Sulfuricaulis sp. | reverse complement strand
GGCCGCAATGCGGTCGATTCGAACGAGATTTTCATCGACGGGCTGGAAATTCCGGTCGAGGACCGCATCGGCGAGGAAGGCAAGGGCTTCGAGTACCTGCTGCACGGTCTGAACCCCGAACGCGTGCTGGTTGCCGGCACCAACATCGGTGCCGGTCAGGCGGTACTCGACAAGGCGGCCAAATATGCGGCCGAGCGCATCGTGTTCGACCGTCCGATTGGCAAGAACCAGGGCATCCAGCATCCGCTGGCGGACTGCTGGATGCGTCTGCAGGCGGCCGAAACCATGATGTACAAGGCGGCGTCGCTGTACGACGCTGGCAAGCCCTGTGGATTGGAAGCCAATACCGCCAAGTACCTGGGCGGTGACGCGTATTTTGAAGCCGCGGCCCGTGCGGTGCGCACGCATGGCGGCTTTGGATATGCCAAGGAGTTCCATGTCGAGCGCTATTACCGCGAGGCCATCATGGGGCTGATCGCCCCGGTCAGCCACGAAATGGTGCTGAGCCACATCGCCGAGAAGGCGCTGGGATTGCCCAAGTCGTATTGAACCCCTGCAGAGTGGGCGCGCGTGCCCGCCCTGTGCCTTTTTGGCGTCGAACCATCTGTGGCAGGAGGCCCTTTGAATTTCAGCCAACCCATTGAGAGAGAACTGCTGCATAGCCGGCGCATTCACTGCGACGGCTATCTGCGTTCCGATGGCTTGTGGGACCTGGACGCCCATGTGCTTGACACCCGCAGTTTCGAGTCGCAGTCTTTTCGGGGTCCAAATCTTCCAGCCCATGAGGCCTTGCACCGCATGGGCATGCGGGTCACGATCGGCAACGATATGGTGATCCGAGCGGTGGAGGCACTGACCGAACGGGGGCCGTATCCCGATTGTCTGACGATTGCTGTCGTTTACAAGGATTTGGTTGGAATGAAGATCGGCCCTGGATTCTTGCTTGCCGTGAAGCAGCGGTTTCGCGGACGCCAAGGTTGCACGCATCTCAGCGAATTGCTTGGGCCTCTGGCCACCACGGCGATGCAGACACTGAGGGGCCATGCCAGCCGCAATAAAGCGGTCAGCAACCCCGTGCCGGTGCACGATGACAAGCCGCACCCGATCGTCAATAGTTGTCACGCCTTTCGCAGCGATGGCGAGGTTGTTTTGATGCGCTGGCCTCGGTTTTATACCGGGCCGGCGCGTTAAAAGTATCGTTTTAGACGATGGATTGAGCTTTCCCTTCTCTGACAATTTGCCCATGGCATCAACCTACCTCATGCACTAAGCCGGTAAGTTTGCGAATAGAGGCCAGCAGGCCGATTTTTTTGAAACCATTTACGGAACGTCCCATCATGGATACACCTCTGCGCGAAGAACCCGCGGTCACTCTCACACGCGACGATGGCGTGCTGATCGTCCGCTTGAATCGGCCAAGTCAACGCAATGCCGTGAATGAAGCGCTGGCCAAGGGTGTCTCGGCGGCGATGGACGAACTTGACAGCGATCCGGCTCTGCGGGTGGGTGTCATCACCGGCGTGGGCGCCGGATTTTGCTCCGGCATGGATCTCAAGGCTTTCCTGACCGGCGAAAAGCCGGGGACCGAGCGCGGCTTTGCCGGGATTGTGTACAAACCGCCGCAGAAGCCAATCATCGCCGCCATAGAGGGATTTGCCGTTGCGGGAGGGCTCGAAGTCGCGATGTCATGCGACCTGATCGTCGCGGCGCGCGGCGCCAAGCTGGGCGTGCCGGAAGTCAAACGGGGCCTGGTGGCCGCGGCCGGCGGCCTGATGAGAATGCCCAAGCGGATTCCCCACCAGATTGCCATGTACCTGGCCATCACGGGCGAGCTCATCAGCGCCGAGCGCGCGTATGAAGTCGGCATGATCACCGAGCTTTGCGAACCGGGTCAGGCTTTTGAGCGGGCACTCGCGCTGGCGCGGCTGGTGGCGAGCAATGCGCCGCTGGCGGTGCAGGCCTCCAAGGCCATCGTGCGCGATGCGCTGAACTTTGACGAAGAAGGCGGTTGGAAAATGCAGGACCGGGTGGGCCTGCCGGCGCTGCAGACCGAGGATGCTCAGGAAGGTGCCCGCGCCTTCGCCGAGCGGCGCGCGCCAGTCTGGAAGGGACGCTAGCCATGGATTTCCGTGATGCCGATGAGGATGCGCGCTTTCGCGAGGAGGTGCGTGCCTGGCTCGCCGCCGAAGTTCCGCCCCTGACTCCCCAGCCGTCTGACTTGGTGGCGCGCGTGCCATGGTGGCGTCCGTGGCAGCGCAGTCTGCATGCGGCCGGCTATGCTGGCCTGTCCTGGCCGAAGGAATTTGGTGGTCAAGGCGCCAGCGTGTTGCAGCAGGCGATCTTTTACGAGGAATGTGACCGCGCCGGCGCGCCCGAGCGGCTGGACGCGATTGGTGCGGGGTTTGCCGGGCCGACGATTATTGAGCACGGTACCGCGGCCCAGAAAACACGTTTTCTGAATCGGATTTTGACCGGCGACGATCTTTGGTGCCAGCTCTTTTCCGAGCCGGGCGCCGGTTCCGACCTGGCGGCGCTCAAGACACGGGCCGTGCGCGAGGGCGACGGCTGGCGCATTCATGGGCAGAAGGTGTGGACCAGTTCCGCGCACGTGGCGGACTATGCCATCCTACTGGCGCGAACGGGTGACGGCGAACGTCATCGTGGCATCAGCTACTTTCTGCTGCCCATGCGCCAGGACGGCGTCGTGGTGCGCCCGCTACGCCAGATGCTCGGTAGCGCCGAGTTCAATGAAGTGTTTCTCGACGGCGCCTATGTGACGGACGATATGCGGGTGGGCGAACTCGGCTCGGGGTGGAAGGTGGCGATGTCAACGCTGGGCTACGAGCGCGTGACAATTGCAACCGGACGCGTCAACACCTTGCGCCTCTTGGGCGACCTGGTTGCGCTGGTGCGCCAGGCGCGCAACGACGATGGCGAGCCGCTGGGCCAGGATAGCGCCGTGCGCCAAAAAGTGGCGGAGTTCTATTCGCGCATGGCCTTGCAGCGGCTCAATGGCAAGCGCATCCTGAGTGGCATGGCCAGTGGCGGCGCGCCCGGGGCTGAAGCTTCAACGGCCAAGCTTTTCACCACGCCACTGGTCGAGGAAGTGTGCGATTTCGCACTGTCCATCCTTGGGCTGGAAGGACAGGAGGAGCCCGCGGACGTGGCCCTTGAGCGCGCCAAATGGCTGCGTTTGGCCTATCAGGCGCGGGGAACCAGCATCGCCGGTGGCACCACATTTGTGCAGCGCAATATTCTGGCCGAGCGCGTTTTGCAGTTGCCACGGAGCTGACACGACATGAAATTTGCATTCAATGAAGAGCAGGAAATGCTGCGCGACATGGTCCGCGGCGCGCTGCAACGAGAAGTCGGCATCGACTTGGTTCGCCGGTGGTCCGATGCGGGCGATTCGTCGCCGTTCGACCAGTTTCTTTCAAAGAACGGCTGGATTGGCATTGGCTTGGCGGAAGAGTCCGGCGGGCAAGGCGGCGGCCTGATTGAACAGACTATCTTGTTCGAGGAAATCGGACGTTGCGCGGCGCCCAGCGGTACGCTGCTGTCCGGGCTGGCAGCGGTGCTGGCGTTTGCCGCCCGCGCCCCGGGCGCCCTTGACCTGCTCAAGCCGCTGATTGACGGGCAGGGCAGTGCTGCGCTGGTCGTGCCGGCCGGGCGAGCGGCAGATCGGGCCACTCATCTGGTGCGGCAAAGCGACGGTAAGCTGTCGGGAACGGTCCCGCTGGTGCTCAACGCGCCAGGCGCGACGCTCTTGCTGGTGCCGGTCGCCGACGACGCTGGCGTGGGCCTCTGGCTGGTCGAGGCGAGGAGCCAGGGTGTGGCCGTTGTGCCACGACGCCTGATCGACCGCACGCGCCAGTTCGGCGATGTGAGCTTGCACGATGCGCCAGCGACCTGCATTGGGCATCTCAGCCAGACGGACATGATTGAAGTCAATGCTCGCATGGCGGTGTTGCTGGCTGCGGAATCGCTCGGGCTGGCACGGCGCATGCTGGGGATGACTGTCGAGTATGTGGGCCAGCGCGTTCAATTCGGCGTGCCAGTCGGATCATTTCAGGCCGTCAAGCATGCGGCAGCCGAGGCCTTGGTCGATATCGAAGCGGCGCATGCTGGCGTCTACTATGCGGCCTGGGCGCTGCAGGAAGGCGAGGCGGACGCACTGATGCACGCCTGGATCGCGAAGGCATTCGCCACCGAAGCGGCGGTGCGCACGGCGGATCGGGCGCTACAACTTCACGGTGCGATTGGCTACACCTGGGAGTACGACCTGCAATTGTTCTACAAACGGGCGAAGTTAAACCTGGAGCTGTTTGGGTCCCCGCGCAGCTACCGGGAACGTATCGCAAATGCGCTCTCCTTGCATTAAGTAAATGAGCAACTCTCTCGGCCACTATGGCCTTCACCATTAACCAACTGAAAAGGGAAAATCATGGAACTCAAAGACGTAACTTATGAAGTCGACAACGGCTTGGCCACCATCACGATCAATCGCGAGAAGCGCTACAACGCGTTTCGCGCGGAAACGGTCGATGAACTGATCAAGTGCTTCAAGCGCGCATGGGTTGACGAGACTGTCGGCGTGGTCTGTCTGACCGGCGCCGGTGACAAAGCTTTCTGCGCTGGCGGCGACCAGAAGGAGCGCGCTGAAACGGGTAGCTACGGCAAGTCCGAAACCGGAATCTTCGAGATCATGGGGCTACAACGCGTCATTCGCGACGTCCCCAAGCCGGTGATCGCGGCGGTTAACGGCCTGGCGATTGGCGGTGGCCATGTACTTCACGTACTGTGCGACATCTCGATTGCCGCGGACCATGCCCGCTTCGGCCAGAACGGACCGCGTGTCGGCTCCTTCGACGCCGGTTGGGGCACCGGTCTGCTGGCGCGCATTGTTGGTGAAAAGCGTGCGCGTGAAATTTGGTTCCTGTGCCGCCAATACGATGCTGCCACCGCTGAGCGCTGGGGTCTCGTCAATGCCGTGGTTCCGGCGGCCCAACTTAAAGCCGAAGTGCGCAAGTGGGCCGACGAGATGTTGGTGATGTCGCCCTCCACGCTGCGCTTCCTGAAGCAATCATTGAATATTGACACCGAGCATTTCTCCGCCACCGGCGCCGTCGCTGGTACCGGTTTGATGAATTTTGTTGAGTCCGCGGAAGCGAAAGAAGGCATCAACGCGTTCGCCGAAAAGCGGGCCCCCGCCTTTGGCAACTATCGCGGCCGGGTTTCGCTGTAAGTCATTGTTTGCGGCCTGGCCGCACCAGTCAAGGTCAAGGAGGAAGAATGTCGGTCGTGAATTCGCATGAGGCGCCGCGCGCGGCGCCTGCATCGCCCAATCCGGGGACGGTCGTCGGAGAGTTTTTGCGCACAGTGCAAGAATGCCCCGAAGTCGTCGCGGTACGCTCGGTCGATGGGGCAAGCTCACTGACCTGGATGCAGGTGCGCCGGCGCGTTGCGTCGCTGGCGGCGGGGCTTCAACGGCTCGGCCTGCGCCATGGCGACACCGTGGCACTGATGCTGAAGAATCGGCCCGAGTTCCTCGTGGCCGATGTTGCGGCCATGTGCCTGGGTGCGGCGCCATTTTCAATCTACGCGACATCACCGGTCGGACAGATTGTCGAAGCGCTGGAAAACTCGGATGCCCGGGTCATCCTGTGTGAATGCGTATTCTTGCCGCAAATTCTGGAAGCCCGCGCGCTGTGGCCGAATCTTGAGAATGTGATCGTTCTCGAAGGCGGCGCCACGGCCGGAACGCTGGATTGGGCTCAGGTGGAGGCGGGCGCGGAAGGTTTCGATCTGGATGCCGCCGTCGCCCTGGTGCAGCCGCACGATCTGGCGGCGATCGTCTATACATCGGGCACCACCGGGCCTGCCAAGGGCGTCGAACTTACCCATGCGAGCATTGTCACCATTGCCCGCACCAACCACCTCTTGCTGGCGTGCGCGCCAACCAATCGCTACCTCTCGTGGTTGCCCACCGCCGGCATGGCGGAGCGCATTACCACGCACTATGTGCCGCTGATCTATGGCGGCACGGTTTCATTTTGTGACGATACGCGGATGGTGGCGCAAGCCTTGCCCAAGGTTTCTCCGCATGTGTTTTTCGCGCCGCCGCGATTCTGGGAAAAGCTCAAGGGGGCGATCGAAGCGCAGTGGGCCGGCCTGCCGCAATCCGAGCGCGCCGCCGTGACGCAGGCGCTGGCCGCGGCCATCGAGAAAGTTCGCCTGGTGCAGACCGGTGCGCCAGTGCCGCCGGCGCTGGCTGCTCGCTGCGACCAGGCCGAGCGTGAGCTGTTCGCGCCATTGCGCCGGACACTCGGTTTGAGCGCGGAACGCCTCTACGCCTGTTCCGGCGGGGCTGCCGCGTCGACGCCGCTGCTTGAATTCTTTTTCGCGCTGGGCCTGCCGCTGGACGAACCCTATGGCCAGACCGAATCGTCGGCGCTGGGCACGCGCAGCCCGCGCGGTCAGATTCGTATCGGTTCAGTTGGCAAGGCGCAACCCGGTGTCGAGGTGATGCTTGCCGGTGACGGTGAGATATTGATTCGCAGCCCGGCGACCATGCGCGGCTACCGCAAACTGACAGACGCGACCGCTGCCACCAAGGACGAGCAAGGATGGCTTCGCACCGGGGACCTTGGAACCGTCGATGCCGACGGCTATTTCAGGATTGTGGGCCGCAAGAAGGACACCATCATCAACTCCTTCGGCAAGAACATGTCCCCCGTCAACATCGAATCGGCGCTGACAATGGCTGGGCCTTTTGTTTGCCAGGCGGTAGTGATTGGCGAGGCGCGCAACTACAACGTGGCCGTCCTGACCCTGGACTCCGAATACGTCAAGACGTGGGCTAAACGAAATGAGTTGTCCAGCCCCGAAGACATTTCAGCGCTGGTCCGCGACCCGCGCGTGCGCGCCGAAGTCGAGAGAGAAGTGAAGTTGGCAAACGAGAAGCTTGCCCGCGTCGAACAGATCAAGAAATTTCACATTGCCGGCGGCGAGTGGCTTCCCGGAAGCCTTGAAGTCACGCCCACCATGAAGCTCAAGCGCAGCGTCATTGCAGATCAATACGCTTCGGATATCGACGCGTTGTATGCGGAAGTCGGCTGAGCGTTCCAACAAGGAGTATTGAATGACACAAGAGAAAAATAACCGCTTCCAGCGCTCGCTGTTTACGGAGGACCACGAGGCGGTGCGAGACAGTTTCCGTCGCTTCCTCACCAAGGAGATCGTTCCCTACTACGAGCAGTGGGAGCGCGACGGCATCATGCCGCACGAGGTGTACGAGAAGGTCGGCGCACAGGGCTATATGTGCATGCCCATTCCGTCTGAGTATGGGGGCATGGGCATCGACGATTTCCGCTACAGCGCCGTGTTCACCGAGGAGTGCTATGCCCTGGGACTCGGTTCGTTCGCGATGAGCATCGGCTTGGTGAACGACGTGGCCTTGCCTTACTTCATGGAATCCGCGACGCCGGAGCAGATGCGCCGCTGGTTCCCGGGCATGGCGGCGGGCAAACTGGTCACCGCCATCGCCATGACCGAACCGGGAACGGGCAGTGACCTGGCGGGTGTCGTCACGACGGCGCGACTAGACGGCGATCACTATGTGGTCAATGGCTCCAAGACCTTCATCACCAACGGCATCAATGCCGACCTCGTGATCACGGTGGTCAAGACCGATCCCGGCAACCGCCATGGCGGCATCAGCCTCTTGGTGATCGAGCGCGGCATGCCCGGCTTCGAGCGCGGGCGCAACCTCGACAAGCTCGGCTGTCACGGCCAGGATACGGCCGAGCTGTTCTTCAACGATGTGCGGGTGCCGGTGAACAATCTGCTGGGCACGGAGGGCAAGGGCTTCCTGCATCTGGTGCACAACCTGCCGCAAGAGCGTCTGGGTATCGCCCAGGGCGCTGTCGCCTCGGCCCAGGCAGCGCTTGGCTGGACGCTTGACTACGTCAAGCAGCGCAAGGCATTCGGTCGCCTGATAGGCACCTTCCAGCATTCGCGCATGGTGCTGGCCGAGATGCGTACCGAGGTGGAGATCGCCCAGGTCTTTGTCGATCGCTGCCTTGAACTGCACCTCAAGCGTGAACTGAGCGCCGAGCAGGCGGCCATGGCCAAGTGGTGGACTACCGAGCTGCTGGGCCGGGTAACCGACCGCTGCGTGCAACTGCACGGCGGCTACGGTTACATGACCGAGTACCCGGTCGCTCGCGCCTATGCCGATGCACGCATCACGCGCATCTTCGGCGGCACCAATGAAATCATGAAGGAAATCATCGGCAAGGCGGAAGGATTGAGTCAATGATTTGCCGACCCGTGTTCCCGAAGCAAGCATAGCCATCGTGCGAATGCTTGCTGTTGGAAGCAGCCTGACAGGAGCTTTATTCTGTTTTCAGAGTTTCGGGCTCCCTCGCGGGAGCCCTTTTTTTTAGCTAAAACTTCAAGCGAAATGAACATCTCACCACTGAATTTTCATGCGACGCCATCGCTGAAAGATGCGCGCTCGCCCGACAGCCCTTACCCGCACCTGCTGGCACCGCTGGACCTTGGCTTCACCACGCTCAGGAATCGCGTGCTGATGGGTTCCATGCATACCGGGCTGGAGGATCTTCCCAACCGCTACGAAGCCATGGCGGCGTTTTTCGGGGCGCGCGCCAAGGGTGGAGTCGGCCTGATCGTGACCGGTGGTTTCCCGATCAACGAGGTCGCCATGGATGTTGGTAATTCAGGCGACGAGCTGCTCAATAGCGAGGCGGTGGCCGAAAAGCACAAGGCGATCACCTCGGCCGTGCATGCCAGCGGTGGCAAGATCTGCGCGCAGCTCTTGCACATGGGGCGCTATGCCAAGCACAAAAATCTGGTGGCTCCCTCCGCCATCAAGGCGCCAATCAATCCGTCAACGCCGCGCGCCCTGGAAGACGATGAGATTTTCAGACCATCGCTGACTATGCACAGTGCGCCGCGATGGCCCGGCTCGCCGGCTACGACGGCGTTGAGATCATGGGCTCGGAAGGCTATCTGATCAACCAGTTTGTCGCGCCGCACACCAACCATCGCACCGACCGCTGGGGCGGCGCGTTCGAGAACCGCATCCGCTTTCCGCTGGAAGTCGTCCGTGCCGTGCGCGCCCGCGTGGGGCCGAACTTCATCATTGTGTTCCGGCTCTCCATGCTCGACCTGGTTGACGGGGGCAGCACCTGGGATGAAGTCGTCGCCCTGGCCAAGGGACTGGAGCAGGCCGGCGTCAGCATCATCAATACCGGCATCGGCTGGCACGAGGCGCGCATTCCGACCATCGCCACGATGGTGCCGCGCGCGGCTTTCGCCTCGATCACTGGCCGCATGAAACGCGAAGTTGGCATACCGCTGGTGACGACCAATCGCATCAACGACCCGCGGGTCGGCGACGATGTGATTTCACGCGGCGAGGCCGACATGGTTTCCATGGCCCGCCCGCTGCTTGCCGACGCCGAGTTCGTCAACAAGGCCGCCGCCGGGCGCGCCGACACCATCAACACCTGCATCGGCTGCAATCAGGCTTGTCTTGACTTCATCTTCGCGGGACAGATGTGCTCGTGTCTGGTCAATCCCATGGCCTGCCATGAAACCGAGATCCTGATCAAACCCGCCGCCGCGCCGAAGAAAATCGCCGTGGTGGGTGGTGGCCCGGCCGGCCTGGCCGCCGCGACGACCTTGGCGCAGCGGGGGCACCAGGTCACCCTGTTCGATGCCGCGGCAGAGCTCGGTGGCCAGTTCAATCTGGCCCGGCGCATTCCCGGGAAAGAGGAATTCGCTGAAACCATCCGCTACTTCCGCGCCTGCTTGCGCGACCTGAAGGTGGACGTGCAGCTCAATCGCCGGGTCGCGGCAGGCGATCTGAATGGCTACGCCCATGTCATCATCGCCACCGGCATCGTGCCGCGCACGCCCGAGATTGCGGGCATTGACCACCCCAAGGTGAGCAGCTACATTGATCTCATCGAAGGCCGCAAGCAGGCCGGCCGGCGCGTGGCAATCATCGGCGCCGGCGGCATCGGCTTCGACGTGGCCGAGCTGCTAACCCACGCCGACGATCACGGCGACCCCATCGCGGGCTATCGCAAGCAATGGGGGGTTGACGCCGACTACACGGCCGGACGCGGTGGACTGGTTCCCCCCCAAATGCCGGCGCCGGGTCGCGAAGTCTTCCTGCTCCAGCGCAAGACCTCCAAGGTGGGCGACGGCTTGGCCAAGACCACCGGCTGGGCGCGCCGACTGCTGCTGCAAAAGCGCGGCGTGAGCATGGCCGCGGCCGTTGAATACCTGAGGATTGACGACGAGGGCTTGCATATTGCCATCGACGGCAAGCCGCGCCTGCTGGCGGTGGATACGATCGTGATTTGCGCTGGACAGGAGTCGCGTCGTGAACTGGTTGCCGGACTGAAGGCCGCTGGCCTGGCTTATACGCTCATTGGCGGCGCCGATGTGGCGATCGAACTCGATGCCCGGCGCGCCATTGCACAAGCGACGGAAGTTGCGTTGGCGCTTTAGTGATAAATCACTTTGAAAAACATCAGTTGAGTAAAGATTGCCAACTTGTGCCCCGGCACACCAATGATTGTCTATTCGGACGATGGGCGGCCGGGCCTCTTGGCATATTCTGTCAACTCTTGATTCACTTATCAAAACCCATAGGAGACCAGTTAATGCACATTCCTTCAAAGTTCGAAAAAATCGGCACCCGTTTGCGCTGGCTTGCCGCCACAGCGGCCGTCGCCCTGGCCGCAGGCTCGGTTCATGCGCAAGCGGTACAGGGTGTCACCGACACCGAGATTGTGCTCGGCTCAATTCAGGATCTGAGCGGTCCGGTCGCCTCGGTCGGCGCTCCGATGCGCGACGGCATGATACTCGCCGCGGACGAACTCAATGCCTCCGGTGGTATCCATGGCCGCAAGATTCGTCTGCAGATCGAGGACTCTGGCTACGATCCGAAGCGGGGAGTCTTGGCCGCGCAAAAACTGATATCCCAGGACAAGGTATTCGCCGTCGTCACGGTCCTCGGTTCGGCCGTGGTGCAGGCGACGCAGCCTTTGGTCGTCAATCGCGGTCTTCCCTATCTGTTTCCCCTGGCATCCAGCGAAATATCCTACTTGCCGCATAGCCCGCTGAAGTTCGGCGGCTATGCCTTGAGTTCCGTGCATATGCGCTCCGCCGTGGAATACTCTTACGCCAAACTCGGCAAACGGCGCTTCGGCATCCTGTACCAGGACGACGAGACCGGCATCGCTTCGCTGCGGGCAGTCGAGGATCAGTTGAAGGTGCATGACCTGAAATTGCTGGCAACGACGTCCTACAAGCGCGGCGAGACGAATTTCGCGTCACAGATCGCGCTCCTCAAGGCGGCCAATGTGGACATTGTCATCTTGGCCACCGTGGTTCGCGAAACCGCTGCTGCGGCCGTGGAAGCCAGGAAGCAGGGCTGGAATGTCGACCTGTTTGTCAACCAGGGGGCGGTCAACGCCGTGCTCGCCCTGGGCGGTAAGTCCGTCGAAGGCCTGTATGCCACGACGCAATACATCAATTCGATCGACAAGGCGCCGGGCTACCTGGCCTTCGACCATCGGTTCAAGACGAAATTCGGTCGCGATGCTGGTGACGGTGCGAATTATGGCTACTCAATGATCAAGTTGTTTGCCGAGGGCGCCAAGAACGCCGGCCGCACGCTGACACCACAGACCCTGGCCAAGGGTCTGGAGAAAGTGAAAGACTTCGATACCGGTTTCACTACCGCGCGCTACTCCTATTCGGCGGACAACCATGCGCCGCCACGTGAAACCAACGTCTTGCAAGTTCGCGACGGCAAATGGGTGCCCGTGACCGGACCCACGTTGGTCTACGACAAGCCGATAAAGTAGGGTTTATCGACTGAAGCAAACCCGGGCCCGGCGCCCGGGTTTGTCATTGTGCGCCCCGTGTCGCCGGTTTGCGGCGTCCCAACTACCTCGCCGCAGATTCAATGAAAGTAGACCATGAGCATTGATTTTCGCCCTTCGTGGATGAATGAGGAACTGGAGTTGCTGCGCGACACTGCCATCCGTTTTGTTGAAAGCGAGATGGCGCCACAGGATGAAGCAGCACGTCATCGTGGGCATGTGGGTCACGAGCTTTGGCTCAAGGCCGGGGCGCTTGGTTTGCTGTGCGCTGATATTCCGACCGAATTCGGCGGCGGCGGCGGCGACTTTCGGCATTGCGCCGTGATTTACGGGGAAATGACGCGGCGCGCCCTGACGGGGATGAATGTTGGCTCGCACGACATCGTCGCCCATTACCTTCTCAATCACGGCACCTTGGCGCAAAAGCAGCGCTACCTGCCGCGCATGGCGAGCGGGGAACTGGTCGGGGCGATTGCCATGTCGGAGCCCAGCGCCGGCTCCGACCTGCAGGGCATCCGCACCCGCGCGGAACGGGTTGGCGACGCGTATGTGGTTAACGGCTCCAAGACCTTCATCTCCAACGGCCACCTTGCCGGCTTGGTGATGGTGGTGGCCAAGACCGGCGCGGCGCGGGGCACGCAGGGGACGACGATCATGATTGTCGAACCCAAGGATCTGCCCGGCTACCGCGTGGGGCGGCTGCTCGACAAGATCGGAATGAGAGCCCAGGACACGGCCGAGCTATTTTTCGATGACATGCGTTTGGACGCCGACAGCGTGCTGGGCGGCGTGGAAGGCAATGGCTTTTTCCAAATGATGTCGGATCTGCCCTACGAACGCGTCATCATCAGCGCGTCAGTGGTTGCGACGATGGAGGGGGCGTACGAGGCGACGCTGCGCTATACGCGCGAACGCGAGGCCTTTGGAAAGCCTATTGCCCAGTTCCAGAATTCCAAATTCAAGCTGGCGGAGATCGCCACCAACGTCAAGGTGGCGCGTGTGTTCGTTGACCGCTGTATCGAGGATCTGGTCGCCGGCCGCCTCGACACCGCCGGCGCGTCGATGGCCAAATTGTGGACCACCGAGTTGCAGGGCAAGGTGATCGACGAGTGCCTGCAACTGTTCGGCGGCTACGGCTATGTCAATGATTATCCGATCGCCCGCATGTACGTCGATGCTCGAATCACACGAATTTTCGGTGGCACCAGCGAGATCATGAAGGAAGTGATTTCGCGCGCCTTGTGATCGCCGCGGACAATACTTGTGACGCGATAGGTCCATCCATCGCGCTTCGGAGGAGAAGCAATGAATGAGCGAATAAAGATCGAGATTGACGCACACGGCGTCGCCGAGGTGCGCTTGAGCCGCCCCGACAAGATGAATGCCCTGGACATGGCGATGTTTGCCGCGCTTTGCCAGGGCGCCGCGCGGCTGCAAGCTGAGCCAAGGCTGCGCGCCGTGGTGCTCTCCGGGGAGGGCAAGGCTTTCTGCGCCGGGCTCGACATGGCGAATTTCGAGGGCATTGGCGCCGGCGAGATATCGCCCTTGATTACTGACCTTGCGCGACGCACGCACGGCATCACCAATATTGCCCAGCAGGCGGTTTGGGCATGGCGCGAGCTACCGGTGCCCGTGATAGCCGCCATGCATGGCGTGGCTTTTGGTGGCGGGCTACAGGTGGCCTTGGGCGCCGACATGCGCTTCGTCACCGCTGATCTGAAGATGTCGGTCATGGAAATCAAGTGGGGGCTCGTGCCCGACATGGGGGGTATTCTTTTGTTGAGTGAACTGACCCGTCCCGATGTCGCTCGCGAGCTCACGTTCAGTGGTCGGATCTTCTCGGGCGACGAAGCGGTGCGGCTTGGCCTCGCGACGCGCGTCTGTGACGACCCGATCGCCGCCGCGCGCGAGTTGGCACACCAGATCGCCGGTCGCAACCCGGATGCCATTCGCGCCGCCAAGCGCTTGTTCAATCGCGCCCTCGACGGGCGCGGCGCGGCGGATATTTTGCTCGCCGAATCGTTGGAGCAGGAGCGTCTGCTTGGCAGTCGCAATCAAACCGAGGCGGTACGCGCCGCGCTTGAGAAGCGCGCTCCGGTATTCGTCGATGGCGCGGCGGATTGATCACCCTGACCGCATTGGCCGGTGTGCGGGAACCGTGACTGCCATGTGGGAGTTCAGCAAGCCGTGCGGAGCTCGCCGCAAAGTGAAGTAGCAGCACTTTTTTTACCCATTTAACCTGGAGATACGAATGACGAAAAGAGACACGAACAGCACGCATGCGGGCCGCAAGGGGCGCCTTGAGGGCCAGGTCGCCATCATCACCGGCGGCGCCAGCGGCATGGGCCGCGCCGCGACGCTCATCTTCCTCGACGAGGGCGCGCGCGTCGTTGTCGCCGACCTCAACACCATTACCGGGGCCGAGACCATTGCTCTCGCGACCGAGCGCGGCCACGGTGACGCGGTCTGCTTCCAGCGCACCGATGTCTCGCAAGAGGCCGACATCGAGGCCATGGTGGCCTGCGCGCTGGACCGCTTCGGACGCCTCGACTGTCTCTTCAACAACGCCGGTCTGGGCGGCGCCCTCGGCCCCATCGTGGACACCACGATGGAGGATTGGGACCGCACCCAGCACATGATGCTGCGCTCGGTCTTTCTCGGTATCAAACACGGCGGCCGGGCCATGCTCAAGCAGGGCAGCGGCGGTTCCATCATCAACACCGCCTCGGTGGCCGGACTGGGCGGCGGCGGCGGCATGCCGGCTTACTCGGCGGCCAAGGCCGGGGTGATCAATCTCACGCAGAACGCCGCGTTGGAACTGGCACCCGGTCATATTCGCGTCAATGCCATCGCGCCAGGCTTTGTCCAGACGCCGCTGATCCACGCCAAGTCGAAGGAAGACATGGCACGCTTCGTGGGCGGGCGCCAGCCGTGGCCGGACACCGGCATGCCGGATGACATCGCCTATGCCGCCTTGTACCTGGCCAGCAAGGAATCGAGCTTTGTCACGGGTGAAACCATCCGCGTTGATGGCGGTCTGCTCGCCGCCGGTCCCGGGCTGTTTCCCAATCGCGCCATTCACGCCACCCCAGGTGGCAGCTTCGCCATGAGTGGTGCCAAGGAACGTCCCGGCAAGGATTCCGTGCGCTAGGCACGACTTTCAGGCTCCCTCCCAACGCCCATATCCCCATCAAGGAATCGACATGAAAGCCCTTTGCTACCACGGCCCGCGCAGCATCACCTACGACAGCGCCCCGGATCCGAAGCTGGAAGACGACCGGGATGTCGTTATCAAAACCCTGGCCTGCAGCATTTGTGGCAGCGACCTGCATATCTACCACGGCTTCGATTTCACCGACCAGACTGGCTTCTGCGTCGGCCACGAAGTCGTCGGCGAGGTGGTCGAAATGGGCAGCGCCGTGCGCATGCTCAAGATTGGCGACCAGGTGATGATTCCCGGGGCCATCAGTTGCGGTAGTTGCCCTCAGTGCCTGAAGGGCAATACACGGCGCTGCGTTCAGGGACTGCAAGTGTATGGACAGGGGCGCTCGCAAACCAGCCATCAGGGCTCCCAAGCCGAGGCGGTGCGCATCCCGGCCGCCGACTTCAATGCCCGGCGCATTCCCGAGGGCATCAGCGCGGAACAGGCGCTGATGCTTACCGATGCACTGCCGACAGCCTGGCTGGGTTGTCGCAATGCCGACATCCGGCCGGGCGTGACGGTGGCCATTGTCGGCCTAGGTCCCATCGGCCTGATGGCCGTCCAATGCGCGTTTGCACTGGGTGCAGCCCGCGTCTTCGCCATCGACCTGGTGCCCGAACGCCGCGCCATGGCCGAGCGCTTCGGCGCTGAACCGCTGGAACCAGCCGTTGCCAGGCAGGCAATCACCGAAGCCACCCACGGCGCCATGGCCGAGTGCGTGGTCGATGCCGTGGGGGCCGATGCCACGCTGGCGCTGGCCCTGCGCCTGGCGGGCAACGAAGGCACGGTCTCGCTGATCGGCGTGAACACCTCGCAGAAATTCGAGTTTCCGGTCGGACGGACCTTGGTGAACAACCTGACCTTCCGCGCCGGCCTGTGCTCGATACAGCCGTTCTGGCCAGAGCTCATCCCGTTGGTCCAGCAAGGCCGCATACGCCCCGAGCAGGTCATCACCCATCGTCTGCCGCTGTCGCAAGGCGAAGAGGCCTACCGGATTTTCGATGGCCGTCTCGACGGCGCATTGAAAATGGTACTGACGCCTTGATGAGCGGAGCCACACGCTCCAGACGAAGCCCGGTAGTTTCCGACTTTTCGTATCCGAAGCGTCGAACTCTGGCCGTCGGCAGGTGTCCCTGAACGGGAGGGTGCGCGTGATGTCTCCACTCAACTTTCCGGCGAGTTTCCAGTCTCGCAACGAGACTGGCCTGGTACGCTCCAAGCTGGTCGCTCCGCTGCTGGGAGGCCGGATACTCGCACGTGACGGTGTTGCCGAATGGCTTCAGCGCTGCGCCACCGCGCGGCTGATCGTGTTCCGCGCGCCGGCTGGATTTGGCAAGACCACGGCGATGCGCCAATACTATGGCGACGTGCAGGCGCGTGGCAAGGCGACGGCCTGGCTGACATTGGACCCGCTGGACGATGACTTCAGGCGATTGACGACCCACCTGTTGGCGGCGGTTGACCTGGTCCTGCGCTGGCAGCCTGGTGTCGAGGGTCTGCCGATCATCGGTCCCACGCCCAAGGATTTCGATGCGCAAGCGCTGAATATGATGTCGCGCATCTCGAATGCCCCGCATCCTTTTACCTTATTCATCGACGAATACGAGACCGTTGAAAACCGGGCCATCGACGATGTGATGCGCTTGCTGGTTGACAGGCTCCCGCCTCATGGGCAAATCGCCATCGCTTCGCGCCAGACGCCGGACCTCCAGTTGGGCCGCCTGCGATCGAAGGGCTGGTTGATCGAGATCGATCAGCAGCGTCTGCGGTTCACTCGCCGCGAGACCGATCAATTCCTGCGCCAGGCCCACGGTCTGGCATTGAGCGCGGCCGACATCGACAAGCTGCACGATGATACCGAGGGCTGGCCCGCGACGCTGACGCTTGCGGCAGCGGCGCTGGACGGCCGCCTGCAACCGCAGTCGTTCATCGCGAGCTTCTCGGGTACGCAGACGGCGGTCGCCGAATACCTGGCCGATGACGTGCTGTCGCGCCAGCCCGACGAGGTACGCAGTTTCCTGCTGGACACCAGCGTCCTGATCGAGCTGAACGCATCGCTGTGCGATGCGGTCTGCCAGCGCGGCGACAGTGCGGTCGTGCTGACAAAACTTGAACGCGCCCACCTGTGCGAGTTGGTGTCCGACAACGAACCGCGCAGCTACCGCTACCATGGCCTGGTCAAGAGCTTTCTGCGCAGCCAGCTCGAACAGATGCAGGGGGGCGCGATCAGCGGGCTGCACCAGCGCGCCGCGCAGTGGTATTTGGCACAGGGCCGCGTCTATCGTGGGATTGAACATGCCCTGTCGGCCGGATGCACCGAGGATGCGTTGGACCTCATTTGCGCGCAAGCCAACCCTCTGCTCTTCGAGGGACGTTTCAGGCTGCTGATCTCCTGGCTGCACCGGATCCCAGTGGATGTGCTGCAGGCAAGGCTGGAATTGCGCATCGCCCAGATCTGGGCGCTGGCGCTCACGGGCCGCAGCCTTGAGGCCCTGCGTTTGCTGGAGGATCTGCCGGCCGAAGTGGTAGCCAGACCTTTGCCTGGCGCGCTGGAGAGCGAGCGCTTGGTGCTTCGGGCCGTGATTCTGTCCTATCTCGATCGGGCCGAGGAAGCCTACGCGCTGGCGGAACAAGTGTTGTTGTATCGGCCTCCGGCGGACCGATTTGCCCACCATGTCCTTGCAGCCGGACTGGCCGATTGGCGAGTCGCCAACAACCGCTACGACGACGCCATTGCGGTCTTGAAGGATGCGTCACCTCGCCAAGAACATGGCCAAGGCACCGTCGGCACGATCATGGCAATCTGCGTGGAAGGGCTCGTCGATCTGGTGCAAAACCGGGTGCGGCAGGCCACCTCGCAATTCCGTGTAGCGGTTTATCAGGCGGCAGCCGACTTTGGCAGCCGCAGCATCGGCAAGTCGTCCGCTGCGGTGTTTCTGGCCCAGGCGCTTTATGAACTCGACGAGCTCGACGAGGCCGAACAGCTACTGACGATCTATCAGCCATTTTTGCTCGAATACGCGCTGCCTGACCAGGTCATTGTCAGTTACGTGATCCAGGCGCGTATTGCGCTGATCCGTGGCGACGCCGACCATGCCCTGCGCCGGCTGAGCGAGCTGGAGTTCTTTGGCCGCCGCGCGGGTCTGGCGCGCCTTGTCGCCTGCGCTCAGATCGAGCGCGCGCGCATGGCCCTGCTCAACGGAGACCTGGCCGAGGCAAGGCGGCGCGTGAACCGTGCCGAAGATCCTCAGGCATGGATGGGGACGAAGGACATGGTGCCGTTGGCCAACGATGTGGAGTCGCTCATGCTGGCGCGCTACCGTCTGGCCATGCACGGCATTGAGCGCGGTTCAGCCCTGACGGCCATCAAGCAGGATATCCGCACGGCCCGCAAGATGCTGCGGGCGCGGCGGGCGCTGAAGCTGGAGCTGATCCATGCGCACCTGTTGGAGAGCGTAGGTGAACACCGGACCGCAATGCGCACGCTGCGGGACGTGCTACAGGTGGCTGCCGTGGACGGCCTGATGCGCACGGTCCTGGACGAAGGCGCCCCGATGATCGAACTGGTACGCAGTTTCCGCGCGAGCATGCCGGCCTTCAACCAAAGCGAAGCTGATCGCACATTGTCCAGCTTTCTGGACCGGCTGCTGCGCCGCGCCGGTGTCGTGGTCAAGCTGGAGGAAGGGAGTGTTGGTCCAGAGACGGTTCCGGCGCTCACGCCGCGCGAACTGGAAATACTTTCCTGGGTGTCAAACGGACTGACCAACGACGCCATTGCGAGCAGCCTGTTTGTCTCCGAAACCACCGTGCGCGCGCATCTGCGCAACGTCAGCGCCAAGCTCGGCGCCAGCAACCGTACGCAGGCGGTCGGCATCGCCCGCCGACTGGGATTGCTTGGCTGAAATCGTCGGAACCGACAATACGCACAGACGACTCGTTCGACTACATTGATTGCCATCAGGCGGTCAAAGATGCGCAAGGAATGGGAACTCCCTCGGCGTCATGCTGGTGGCCTGTCGGACCCATCCGAAGATGGTTTTTATCCCTATCTAGAAGGAAACAGTTATGCGATTCAAATGTTTATTTCAAGGCCTGAACCGGGTCAGGTCTTGGCTCCTGCTGGCTGGCATGGCGCTGGCGACTTGTCACGTCCAGGCCCAGGCCATCGGCGCGGGCCAGGGGGTCACCGACACGGAGATCGTGCTCGGCGTAGTCACCGATCTCAGCGGTCCGGTGGCATCGGTCGGCGCGCCGAAGCGCGACGGTATGATCCTGGCGGTAGAAGAGATCAATGCCGCCGGTGGCATTCATGGGCGCAAAATCAAGCTGGTCGTCGAGGATATGGCCTACGACCCGAAGCGGGCGGTTCTGGCCACCCAAAAGCTGCTGACCCAGGACAAGGTGTTTGCCCTGGTTGGCACGCTGGGCTCCGCCATGAACCAGGCGGTCATCCCCCTGGCGCTTGAGCGCAGCGTGCCCACGCTGTTCCCGATGGCGTCCAGCGACATCACCTTCCTGCCGCATCATCCGCTCAAGTTCGGCATGCAGCCGCTCTCCAGCGAACACATGCGCGTTGCGGTGAAGTACGCGTACGACAAGCTCGGCAAGCGCCGCTTCGGTATCATCTACCAGGATGACGAGACCGGGCAGGGCGTGGTCCGCGCCGCCGAGGCGCAGTTGAAGGTGCATGGCCTGAGCCTACTCGAAAAGACCTCGTACAAACGCGGCGAGACCAATTACTCGGCCCAGATCGCTCGCCTCAAGGCGGCCAACCTCGATATGCTGCTGCTGGGCACCAATCCGCGCGAGACGGCCGCCGCCGCGATCGAGGCCAAGACGCAGGCCTGGACGGTCGACAAGATCGTGTTTTCGGGCCTCGTCAGTTCCGTCATCACACTGGGCGGCGAGGCCGTGGATGGGCTCTACGGCACGACCCAGTTCGTTGGTGTCAGTCAGGAAGCGACGCCGGCCTACCAAGCCATTGTCGATCGCTACAAGGCCCGTTTCGGGCGCGACATCCAGGACGGTGCCAATTTCGGTTACACGAGCATCATGATGTTCGCCGAAGGCGCGAAGAACGCGGGGCGCAACCTGACGCCATTGACCATGTCTCAGGGACTGGAAAAGCTCAAGAATTTCTCGACGCCTTTTCAAGGGTCTTCGTTCTCGTTCAAGCTCGGCGACCATGCTCCGCCCCGCGATGCCATGGTGATGCAGGTCAAAGGCGGCAAATGGGTGGTGGTCGCGGGACCAATGACTTACTGAGTTCGCTCGGCAAGTCTGCCCACGGAGTACGGCCTGAGCAGACTTGCCAGTTTGTGTGAGCTAACCAGCATATGTAAAGTCAACTAGCACTAAGTGAAATAGATCATTGTCACGGTTCATCGGTGAACGCGGAGGTGACGGGAAGTCGACGCGCTTGACCGGTACAGCCCCACTTGGTCTGATCGAATGTCGTAAACGGAATTTTGCAGAGAAAACATGAATAGACCTTTGATTGCCCCCAATCTTCCACTGCATTTCGACGAGGTGACGCCGCAGTGGCTGACCCAGGCGCTGGCGAACTCATTTCCCGGTGTGAAGGTGGCGACGGTCGAGCGCGACAAGGATCGCTTTGGCACGGCCGCCTCGGCGCGCTTCAAGCTCAGCTACTCGGACCGCGCCGGCCACGCCGACCTTCCGCCCTCGGTCTATGTGAAGGGCGGTTTCGACGACAAGTGGCGCAAGCGGGTCTGGCAGGCGCTGCATCAGGAGGTCCACTTCTATGCCGAGATCGCGTCAGAGATCACGCTCAACATCCCCAAGTGCTACTTCAGCGGTATCAGCGATGCGCCACAGGGCATCCTGGTGCTCGAGGATTTGGAAGAGAGGGGTGCCACCTTTGGCGCCAACCTGGCGCCCGTGACCGCAGACGCTGTGGCCGCGGTTCTGGAGCAGATCGCGCGCATGCATGCGCAATGGTGGGAAAGCCCCCGCCTGGCCTCGTATGCCGGCTGGGGCGAACCGCAGCGGGTGTACCTGAAGTGGCTCTATCGGCCCAAGCACTGGGAGCAATTGGCAACCCGCAAGCACGGTGAGTTGATCACCCAGGCGCTGGGCAATTCCGCAACGGCGATACGCTCGCTGGAAAAGCTGTGGGAGATCATGGATGCCAAGCCCCAGACCCTTCTGCACGGCGACCTCCACGGCGGCAACATTTTTTACGAGCCCGACGGGCGCCCCGGCTTCCTCGACTGGCAGCTTGTATTTGCCGGCAACTACATGCACGACATGGCGTGGATCATCGTCACCGGCCTGGACGTCGCGCAGCGGCGCCAGCATGAGCAGGACCTGGTCCGCCATTATCTGGCCGCGTTGAAAGCGCATCGCGGCGAGGCGCCGAGCTTTGACGAGGCCTGGCTCGCCTACCGCCAGAACATGGCCCATGCCATTGCCTCCTACGGCGCAGTGCCGATAGACAACGGTCCGCTTGCGGTGGTGCAGGGCGCTGCCGAGCGAGTGCTCAATGCCGCGGTCGATCACGACGTGCTGGCAAGCCTGGGGCTGGCGCGCGGATGAGCGCACTACCCCTATGGCCCGGGCGATCCTAACCCAGACAAGCCCTCGCTGGGCTTGGTGCTCATTTTTCGGGGCTAGGCAGTATCTTTTCAATCATTGGAGTGAAGTCATGAAGAGTTTGATCGTGGAAAGTTTTGTTCGCGGCATGGTGCCGACGGCGGTGCTCACATGAAGGCGACGTGCAGTCGACTTCCGATGTCGTTCGAGGAAGTGACCCCGGAGTGGTTGACCGAGGCCTTGTCGCCGCGCTTCCCCGGCATTCGCATTGCGGGCTACCAGCGTGGTTCCATTTACGCCGGCACTTCATCCTCGGCGCGACTGGTGCTCGATTACGCCGAGCGAGCCGGCCATGTCGGGCTTCCCGAGGCGGTCTATATCAAGGGCGGTTTCAACGACGTCATGCGACGTCGTGTATGGCAGGGCCTGATCCAGGAAGCCCAGTTCTACGTCCACTTCGGGGACAAGATGCCGGTCAATATTCCCGGCTATTACTTTGCCGGATTTGACGAGGAGGCGAAGCAAGGCATTTTGCTGCTGGAGGATCTGTCTCCGCGCAAGGTGCGCTTCGGATCGAACCTGGTGCCGGTGTCGGCTGATCTGATGGCGCGAATCCTGGAACAGATGGCGCTCTATCACGGCAAATTTTGGCAGGCGCCCATGCTGGCCGACTATCAGCACTGGCGCACCCCGCAACGGCTCTTCCTGGACTGGATGTTCCGCCCCAAGAATTGGGAGGAAATCAAGACCCGCGCCTACGGTCATCTTGTGCCTGAGATATTGCCGGATCGCGATTTTGCCGTTCGCGCCCTTCACCGCCTCTGGTCCATCAACGATGCCCGGCCAGAGACCTTGCTGCACGGCGATTGTCATGGCGGCAACATGTTCTTTGAAAGTGACGGCAGCCCAGGTTTCCTGGATTGGCAAACCGCCTTTCCTGGCGCGGTCGGGCACGACCTCACACATCAAATGGTCAGCGCGATGGACACCGAGACGCGGCGGGCCAACGAGGTGCCCTTGCTGCGCCACTATCTGGAAGCGCTGCGCGCAACCGGTGTCGATGCGCCCAGCTTCGACGCACTGTTTCTCTCCTATCGGCAGAACATCATGCATGACATGAGTTCCGCGGTTGGCAACCCGTTTGACCAGCAAAATGAGGAGGTCACCAACACTACGTCGTTCCGCACCCTGCATGCGGCGGCCGATCTTGACCTCATCGGCGCCCTGGGGCTGCGCGAGGGGGCAGGGTGACATGACGAAATATGCCTACGCCTCATCCGTGTTCCTGAGTGGCGCCCCGAACTATGGAGGACGGAGTCAATCAAACCTATGTGTCCATGATGCTGTTCGCCGAGGGCGCGAAGAATGCCGGGCGCAACCTGACGCCGCAGACGCTCCAACAAGGTCTGGAGCAGGTTAAGAACTTCAAGACGGTGTTCGAAGGCATGCCGTTCTCGTACGCCCCTGGCAACCACATGCCACCGATGGGGGCCCTCGTCATGCAGGTCAAGGGCGGCAAGTGGGTGCTTGTCAGCTCAACGGCCGGTAATTAATTTCATCAGCAACGATGAGCACAAATATGAATGCACTTTTGACCAACCCCAATCTTCCACTGCATTTCGACGAGGTGACGCCGCAGTGGCTGACCCAGGCGCTGGCGAACTCGTTTCCCGGTGTGACCGTGGCGACGGCCGAGCGGGACAGGGATCGCTTTGGCACGGCCGCCTCGGCGCGCTTCAAACTCAGCTACTCGGACCGCGCCGGTCACGCCGACCTTCCACTTTCGGTCTATGTGAAAGGCGGCTTCGACGACACCTGGCGCAAGCGGGTGTGGCAGGCCTTGCATCAGGAGGTCCGCTTCTATGCCGAGATCGCGTCCGACATCACGCTCAACATCCCGAAGTGTTACTTTTACGGCCTCAACGACGCACCGCAGGGTGTCCTCGTGCTGGAAGATCTGACCCAGCGTGGTGTGCGCTTCGGGCTGAATCTGGCGCCCGCGACGGCGGACAATGTGGCCGCGGTTCTGGAGCAGATCGCGCGCATGCATGCGCAGTGGTGGGAAAGCCCACGCCTGGCCTCGTATGCCGGCTGGGGCGAACCGCAGCGGGTGTACCTGAAGTGGCTCTATCGGCCCAAGCACTGGGAGCAATTGGCAACCCGCAAGCACGGTGAACTGATCACCCAGGCCCTGGGTAATTCCGCAACGGCGATACGCTCGCTGGAAAAGTTGTGGGAGATCATGGATGCCAAGCCCCAGACCCTTTTGCACGGCGACCTTCACGGCGGCAACATTTTTTACGAGCCCGACGGGCGTCCCGGCTTCCTCGACTGGCAGCTTGTATTTGCCGGCAACTACATGCACGACATGGCGTGGATCATCGTCACCGGCCTGGACGTCGCGCAGCGGCGCCAGCATGAGCAGGACCTGGTCCG
>JAUSDQ010000232.1 GCA_030650525.1 Sulfuricaulis sp. | reverse complement strand
GCAAGGTTAACAATTGCCTTTCTCGTTTGTCCTTTCTCCCGCTTGCGGGATAACCAGCGACTTGGCTGCGGTCGCTTGCAGCCTAGTCGAATGGCTAGTTGTTTCACCCAGAGAGTTAGAGAGAGGGAATGCACTTGCCCGCCGGATTATAGTTGTCTGGCAGAGCCCTCCCTGCGAATTGTTGTATCTTTAAAATAGAGCGAAATTACTCTTCCACACTCAACACCCGGCGAATCTCATCGGTTTTAAAACCCAGCGCCATCGGGCGGCGAACTCCGGGCAAGGCAACCACATCGTATAGCTCGTCTACCACACCCTCCATGCGCAGCCAATGCACCGCATCGCCTGTTCTCAGGTCGATTACCTGAACGCCGCAACGCGGCTCGGCCTTGCGCGCACTGAGGTTTGCATCCAGCGCCAAACCGCTGAATGTTTTGTTGTGGCGCGGCTTCGACAAACCCACCAGCGCGAAGTCCCCATGAAAACTCAGGCCGCGCATATAGCCTGCGCAAAAAGTTACCGGCACAAAACGCCCTGCCGCCAAATCGACATAACCAAAATCCCCTGTGCCGGAATTGAGCAACCACAGCTTGCCCTGATGCCAGCGCGGCGAATGCGGCATCGAAAGCCCGGAAAGAACAATCTCATTGCTCTTCACATCGATCACAATCCCGCCGTTGGCACGATGATCGCGCCAACCGTCCACCACATCGGATTGGCTGACAGCGGTGACATAAGCCGGTTGCCCGTCTTTCATCGCCAGCCCGTTCAGGTGGCAACGGTCTTCGGCCGCCAGCTTGCTGATGAAAGGGGGACGCCACAGCGGTTTGAAGCTGTGCGTTTCACTCAATGTCGCCAGACACCCGAACAATGTATTGACAAAAATCAGGCGCCCATCCGCATCGACAGCCATGTCGTGGATATCCAGATCTCCAGTGGTATACCCCACCTGCGGCAGGTAAAGCCGGTCGAAATCATCCTGTTTTTGTCCGGGTGTGAATATGTTCTCGAAGCGCCAGACCTGATGCAGGCTGCTCATATACAGGCCGTTGGCTGTTGCGCACAGCCCCATGCAGCGGTTGAAAGTTCGCTCGAATACCGACAACTCGCCGCTGGCTTTCAGCCCCAGAAAAAAGAGCTTGCCGATCTGGTACGTGGTCAGCGCGATGGAAAGTTTTTGTTCGGCCAACCATGACAGCATCTGGCGCGATGTGGTGATCTCCAGCGGTGGCGCTGCGGCCTCTGTGCTTGTAGCCTCTGTGTTTTCAGTGATATCCATCGGAAGCTTTCCGGTTAAGCGCCATTTTCATGGCGGGGTTTGTTGTTACGCTTGGCCCGTTTGGGCGCCTTCGAATCTTTCGCATCGCCGGTGGCTTCATCACCGATCCGGATCACGCGCCGCGTGCTATCTTCGCAATACGCCGCCCACATTCTGCCATACAAGGCTTCCATGTGCGCCACATAAGCCTCGATGTCGCACAGAGGCGATGACACCATCCGTGCGCGCAGGAAGGGACGGCTCTCGCGCAATGCCCGGCAACTCTTTGCAAGACGAACTGCCGTCGCCACATAGCCTGACTCACTGTCTGCCACCCAGTCGGCGCATCCCAGTGTATTCAGAAAGCTTGCCCCCATCCGGCCCACAAAATTTCCGCCCGCCAGGGTCGCCACCGGCACACCCATCCACAGCGCTTGCAGCGTTGTCGTGCCGCCGTTATAGGGTATCGGGTCGAGCGCAATATCCATCTCGCCATACTCCTGCATCATGTCGGCCAACCCGCTTGGCCCCCTGAATATCAGCCGCTCGCGCGGTATACCCTGCCCGGCAAACAGCGTGGCAAAGCGCGCCTGCACCGCCTCATCCTTCAACGAAGGCGCCTTCAACAAAAGCGCTGCCTCCGGGACTGCTTTCAATACCTCCGCCCACAACGCAATCGTTCTGGATGAAAGTTTCATTGCATTATTGAACGAACCGAACACCACCGGCGCATCTGCCGGGCGCGGCAACGGCAGCGGATATTCATCCACCGGCGCCCAGCAGAAAACGCTGCAGGGCAACTGCGCCAGCCCTTCGCTGAAAAGGTGGGCGTGCTCGGCAGGACTGACGGTGGCATCGCCGATCAACCAGTCGATTGTGGATAGCCCGGTTGAATGCGGATAACCCAGAAACGTCGCCTGCACCGGCGCTGCCCGCAGCGCAAACACACCTAGACGGTGTGTGGAAGTGTGGCCCGCCAGATCGACCAGCACATCGACTCCATCCGCCACGATAGCCCGCTGCAACGCCGCGTCATCCAGTGCAGCCGCCTCCAGCCAGCGGTCGGCGCTTGCCTTCGCCTGGCGGGTGTATTCATCGTGCATGGTGCCCGTGTGATACACGCAGATTTCGAAACGCGCGTGATCGTGGCGCAACAACACCGGCAACATAAAAATATTCACCGGGTGCTGCCGGTGAAAATCTCCCGTCACATAGCCGATGCGCAAGCGCCGGTTGCTCGACCGCTCATTGGCAAAATCGGTTTTTTCCGTATATGCGGCCTCAATCGGCGCGCATAGGCGGCGGTGCAAATCGGCCACTTCGGAAGGCGGCAAGGCATCGTGATAAAGCGAAGTCATCGCCACGCTGGATGCCAGCCGCGACAGCGGATCGCCTCCCGTTTTGTATGCGGCCTGCAATGTGGCCAGATGCCCTTTTGCATCACCCATGCGCCCCTGCAAACCGGCATCGAGCAAGGCAGCTTCCTTATTGTCCGGTGCAAGCTCCCGCACCCGGCGCAAGCTCTCGCGGCAATCGGATAACGCATAGACTTCTGACTGTATCTTCGCCAGTGCCAGCAAAATCGGCACACTGTCCGGGCGCAAAGAGAGCGCTTTTTTCAAAACATCAATCGCCTCCTGCCAATAATTATGCGCATACACCTTGGCCGACAATGTCAGCAGGAAATCCGGGTTGGGCGACAAGGAAGCGCGTGAAAAAGCTTTCTCTGCGGCGGCAATATTGCCCGTGCGCAGCAAAGCTTCCCCCAGATACATCATCGAACCATAGCGCACCGGGCGCAGATCGACCAAGCCTGATAAAGCCGCCACAGCGCCCTGCGCATCACCCGCATTCAGACGCCAGACACCCAGCCAATGCAGCGATTCACCCGGCACGATCTCCAAGGATTGCGCCTGTTGCAACGCCACTTGCCGGGTTGAAACCTGTCCTGAGCTTGCCGAAGTAGCCCGACCTGTAGAATCGGAACCCTGTAGGCCGGGCTTCAACCCGACATTTGCCTCCGCCAACATATCGTACAGGCGCGCCAGATACAGCCAGGTAAGCCAATCGCCGGGGCACTCGCCCAGCCTTGCCGAAAACCGCTCCGCCAACGCGGCAGCCTCCGGCAGCACAGCCCGTCCGAGCAGCGCATCGCCCGCCGACGCATCTTGCCATGGCCCGATATTCAATGCATCCAGTTGCGGGCGCAAGGCGGCATCGCAACGCAATGCCTGACGCGCCGCATACCCCGCTTGCCATGGCAAACCGTGGTTTTCATAACTGCGCGCAAGCTCGATCCACACCAACGGCTGTTTGGCGGAAGCCCTCAACAATTGCCACTGCGTGGAAGTATCTGCCGGGCTTGCGGCGGGTTTCTTATGGGGCGCGTGAGCGGCTTTCTTCATCTGTGTTCCGGCTGATTATCATGCAAGTATTATTGGCCCGGCACATGGTTCCAATTCTAAATTAAAAATGCGATGTCGTAGGGTGCGTCCCACGCACCGCCATTATGGGTGCGTGGGACGCACCCTACATGATTACTGTTGTTCCAAAATAGGATTGGAATCCGCCAATCAATAACGCACAACTTTTCACGGAAAAAATTTGCGTGCCAGTTTTCTGAGTTCCGCATCATCCATTTCCGCCACCAAAGCGCACACGGACTGCAAATCGGGGCACGCAATGACCAACAACCCATCTCCGCGCAGCACCCTTCTGAATTCCGCCAGCGCGACGGGCACCTCGTGCGGATAGAGATGCTCGATGTTGTGCGACGAATAAACCGCATCCACGCTCCCTGTTGCCACAGCCGACATATCCGTCATGCTGCCCAATACATCCGGTTGACCTGCGGGTTAATGTCCAGCCGAAGCTCTTGCCACTCCTGACTGGCGAACCCTTTGATGCGCTGTGCCTGTTGCGTGTTGGAGTCGAAATAAATTGGCCCGCAGCCCACATGCAAAAACGTTTTCATGCGGCTAGCCGCGCACCAAGCCGAATGAAGGCGCCCAGCAGGCCAGGCGGACAGCCTGTATTTTCTTGTTCAGCGCCACCAGAAGCAGGGCTGGCTCGACGCGTATCTGCTCCGTGCCGCCTTTTCGGAAGCCGTAAAAATACAAATCAAACATCCTCGGACAATACAAAAAATGGAAATAGTCGAACCACCCCTGAAGATGGAAGGTATTCATGAAATCGTCCGCATCGAGGTTGCGGTAGTAATTCCAGCCCTTTGCATGAGTCAGCGGCGACAAATTGGGGCCGGTGCGCGCCGTGCCGTGCTCCGGTCGCCCGGTGGAAGCGCAACTGAAGGCCACCAATCCGCCGGGGCGCGTCATGCGCAGCATGTTCGCAAAAGTCTCCACCCAAAAAGGGTTGTGCTCGAAACACTCCGCGCTCACCGTCGTATCGAAATATCCCGTGGGCAAATCCACCAACTGCCCTTGCACCACCTCATCGACACCTGGCCCGGCACCCACGTCGAAGCCCTTGTATGTGCAATCCGAAAAGAAGCCACGCACCGAACCATTGATGTTGAGCGAGCCGATCTCGCCGACCTTGACCTTCTCAAAATACTGCGGATAAAGCTCCTTGAGCTGGCTGAAAAAAATGTGTTGTTCCGGGTGCGCCATTTTCAATCCATACTTTATCTGCTTCAAAAGAAAACAATCCGCAGAGCGTTTTGTATCGGTAGCTTGTATTGCCGATCATTATGCTGCCGCACCTATCAGGGTGCGGTAACACGCAACATTATTGATCTTTCCGTAATTCATTACACATACATATTCAACAGCCGTCATACCGGCGAAGGCCGGTATCCAGCTTTTCGAAAACGCCGCGCGGCGGACAAAGCCGCATTGAATGGGCTGTCCCACTGCGTGGGTGTCTGTCTTTTGCCTAGGTTCCGGCCTACGCCGGAATGACGAAGCGGGTGGTTCCGAAAGTTGTCGCGAATTATGGAAAGCTCAATAATCACGCTCCACGCTAAGTGGCTATTCCAATTCTAAATTAAAAGTGCGATGTCGTAGGGTGCGTCCCACGCACCGCCATTATGGGTGCGTGGGACGCACCCTACATGATTATTGTTTTTCCAAAATAGAATTGGAATATCCAGTTTATAAACCCAAACAATCCATCAACCCGTCATTCCCGCGAAGGCGGGAATCCAGCTAAACAAATGCGCCGCGAAGCGGACAACGCCATGTTTTTGGCTCGCTACGCGAGGATTATTCAATCAACCGGATACAGGCCTGACCGTAGGTCAGCCTGTCCTGAGTTTATCGAAGAGCCGGTATGGCGCAGTTTTCTCCAATGGGTTATTGGGTTGAACATAAGCGATTGCTATCCCGGCACAGGACGCGCCTTGGCTTGCAGTTTTTCCACACGCGCCCAGTGGCATCCTCATGTGAAGACGTATTTGTTTTTCCGCTATTAAAAGCATCGAGGGTGCGGGTCACCTTGGCCTGAAACCATGTATCGTAGCCCTCTTTCTTTTTCCATAAATATCTCGGGGATAAGGGTATCGGCAGCATCTTCAATGGAAATCATGACCCCGGCAGGACGATTATTTTTGGTAACAAGAACGGGGACACGCTGCATCGTATCCAGCAGCTCCGTAGCAAGAAGCAATGTCGCGATAATTTGACAAGCGATGGACAATAAAATGAGTTTATAAAAATGTTTTTAAAACGAGGGCAAGCACTCCGCCAAGAATTAACCCGCTCATCCATTTCATGACTTGCAGCTCTGCTTTTAAGGGTGCAAGCTCGATTTGCAAATCTTTCTTGGTCACCAGTTCCTGATCTGTCGATGCATCGCGGTAAGCCGCTGCAATCGCTTCAGCTTGTTTAGCGGACAAGCCGCTAGCCTCAAGTGTTTTAACGAATTTTAATGTATCGAATGTAACGGTGCTCATGGCGTTTCCTTTTAAAGCTGACCTAGATTAAATGATTCCGATGGCTTTGGCAATCTTCATCAGCTCAGCCCGCACAGGGTGATTTTCGACGAACGCAACGGCATCTTGAATGGTGGTGTCGTGCGCACAGCGCACGCTACGCACTGCCCACCGTTTAACCGCATGGGCAAACTACGCCATCTGAACCGTGGAAACGATACGATGTAGGTCGGGCAAGGTTAACAAATTGCCTTTCTCGTTTGTCCTTTCTCCCGCTTGCGGGATAACCAGCGACTTGGCTGCGGTCGCTTGCAGCCTAGTCGAATGGCTAGTTGTTTCACCCAGAGAGTTAGAGAGAGGGAATGTACTTGCCCGACATGGTGGGCGGAGCCCACATCCCGCGACACGTTACTGGCGAAGCCAGCCGTTTGCGGGAGCGGGTGTGAGGTGGCCATTCCCGCCCCGGATGCTTCGCAACGCCGTGTCATGGCCACCACCCTACGGGAATCAGGTCACGGCTTGTGTGATGGTCTGGTCAATCAACAACTGCGCGAAGGAACCGGCGTTATAGACCTCGTAAGTGTGGCCGTTGTTGGTAACCGTACCGAGTGTCGTTCCCCATCCGGTGGAATTGACGACATCGCCCGCATTGCCGTCGATCACCAACTGGTGGCGTTGCTCCGGGTTGATGCCGTTTGCCCCGCCTGCCGCAAGGTTGTAGGGATTAACGGTACCATCCGCCCAGCCGTTGGCATTGTTGAAGCTGTTCATCCCGGTCATATCGAGCACATCGCTCAGAGCCAGCGTCAGCGTGTTGTTGCCGCTGCCGGTGAGGTCGATGCGTTCGATGGATTCGATGCGGGACTGGCTGCCGGGGGTGCTTGCGCCCTGGTTGGCGATGGCGGTCAGGTCGAAGCTCCAACCGAGGCCGGGAAGCGTGAGGGTGTCGATACCGCTGCCACCGTCGATACGCGCCAACTGGCCGTCGGTGATGCCGAGGCTCAAGGCGGCGAGGTTGCTGTCGTTGAGCACAAAGTTATCATTACCCGCGCCGCCGTAGAGCACATCCGCGCCGCCGAGGCCGATCAGCACATCGTCGCCCGCGCCGCCTACGATGGTTTCAGAAACTCCAGTGCCGGTGAGCGTGTCGTTGCCGCCGGTGCCGAGCTGATCGACGGCGGTTTGCGTAAACGCGCCGTCAGTGCTCCCAAAAATCACATAGCTGCGCCCGGCATCGGCTCCGGCGGCGGGGTCGCTTTGCCTTGCTCCGACGATCAGGTCATTCAAACCGTCGCCGTTGACATCCCCGGCACTGGCAACACTGTTGCCGCTCCGGTCGTTCGCGCACTGGCCGTTGATGACGAAACCACCAATATTATTGGCGATGTCAGAAAGGTTGATGGCGGTATTTGCGGTCTGACCGAACACCACATAGCTGCGCCCGGCTTGGTTACCGACAGCGTAGCTGGTAAGTGCCCCGATAATCAGGTCGGCGAGACCATCGCCGTTGATGTCCCCGGCACTAGCCACGCTGGAGCCGCTCCGGTCACCCCCCGCACACTCGCCGTTGATGACGAAGCCGCCCGTGCCCGCCGCGATGGCGGAAAGATTGATGGGGGCGGTCGCCGCCGTGCCGAACACCACATAGCTGCGCCCGGCTTGGCCGCCGCTGTTGGGTACACCGACAATCAGGTCACTCAAACCGTCGCCGTTGACATCCCCGGCGCTGGCCACACTCTTGCCGCTCTGGTCACTCGCACACTCGCCGTTGATGACGAAGCCGCCCGTGCCCGCCGCTATTGCCGAAAGGTCGATGGCGGTAGTGACGGTCTGGCCGAAGACGACATAGCTGCGCCCGGCACTGCTAACCCCGGCGGGGTCACTGTATGGAGCGGCGACAATCAGGTCACTCAACCCATCGCCGTTGATATCCCCGGCACTGGCAACGCTGAAGCCGCTGTTGTCATACGCACTCTCGCCGGTGATGGCGAAGCCGCCGCTGCCCGCGGCGATGGTGGAAAGGTCGATGGCCGTGGTCGCGGTCTGGCCGAACACCACATAGCTGCGCCCGGCTTGACTGCCTAAAATCGCTCCGACGATCAGGTCGCTCAAACCGTCGCCGTTGACATCACCGGCGGAGGCGACGCTGTAGCCACTACGACCAATCGCAGACTGAGCATTGATGACGAAGCCACCCGTGCCTGCGGCGATGGCGGAAAGGTCGATGGCGCTGGTCGCGGTCTGTCCAAACACCACATAGCTGCGCCCGGTGTTGAGCCCGCCGATGCTGCTGCCCGGCGTCCCAATGATCAGGTCACTCAAACCGTCGCCGTTGATATCACCGGCGGAGGCGACTCTGGAGCCACCGTAGTTACTCGTCTCACCGTTGATGACAAAGCCGCCCGTGCCCGCCGCGATGGCGGAAAGGTCGATGGCGGTCGTCGCCGTCGTGCCGAACACCACGTAGCTGCGCCCGGCATAGGTTCCGGCATTATTCGCGACGATCAGATCGGCGAGGCCGTCGCCGTTGATGTCACCGGCGGAGGAAACACTGGTGCCGCTGTAGTTACCCGCACACTCGCCGTTGATGACGAAGCCACCCATACCAGCGGCGATGGAGTAGAGGTCGATCGGCATACTGAGCGTAATGGCACTCGCCATCAGCACTTGCGCGAGGCCGGTATCGCTGTTGTAGACGGTGTAGGTGTTGCCGCCGTTGGTGGCGGTTCCCATGTTGGTCCAGTTGGCACCATGCAGGGAGGTCGCATCTCCCGCATCGCCGTCGATGACGAGCTGGTGGCGGCCTTCGTTTGCGGCGAAGGTGTAAGTGCCATTCGTCCAGCCTAGCGCGGCCTGAGTGCTGCTGTTGATGAGGTTCATGCCGCTCATGTCTTGCACATCTTTCAGCCCGACGGAGAACGTGTTGTTGCCCGTGCCGGTGAGGTTGATGCGTTCGATGGATTCGATGCGGGATTGGCTGCCGGGCGTACTGCCGCCCTGGTTGGCGATGGTGGTCAGATCGAGGTTGAATCCGGTGCCGGAGAGCGTGAGGGTGTCGAGGCCGCTGCCGCCGTCGATGCGGGCGTAGTTGCCGCCGGTGATACCTGCGGAAAGTGCCGCGATGTTGGTATCGTTGAGCACAATACTATCGTTGCCCGCGCCACCATAGAGCACGTCCGCGCCGCCGAGGCCGATCAACACATCGTTGCCCGCGCCGCCGACCAGTGTTTCGGCAGCAACAGTGCCGGTCAGTGTGTCGTTGCCGCCGGTGCCGAGCTGGTCGACGGCGGTTTGCGCGAATGCACCCGTAGTCGAACCGAAGATTACATAGCTGCGCCCGGCATTGGCTACGGCAGGGTCGCTATAGAGAGCCCCGACGATCAGGTCGGCGAGGCCGTCGCCGTTGATGTCACCGGCGGCGGAGACGCTTTTGCCGCTCATGTCACTCACACATTCGCCGTTGATGACGAAGCCACCGACGCCATTGGCGACGGCGGAGAGGTCAATTGCTGCGGAGCCGACTTTGCCGAACACCACATAGCTGCGCCCGGCGTTGTTACCAGCGGCATCGCTTTTGTACGCCCCAATAATCAGGTCACTCAAGCCATCGCCGTTGATGTCGCCTGCGGAGGCGACGCTGGTGCTGCTGTAGCTATACGCCTCGCCGTTGATGACGAAGCCGCCCGTGCCCGCGGCGATGGCGGAGAGGTTGATGGCGGTGGTTGCGGTCTGGCCGAACACCACGTAGCTGCGCCCGGCATAAGCGTCGTTATCGCCGCCCTTCGCTCCGATGATCAGGTCACTCAAGCCGTCGCCGTTGATATCCCCGGCGCTGGCGGCGACGATGCCGTTATAGCTACTTGACTCGCCGTTGATGATAAAGCCGCCGGTGCCGTTGGCTACGGCGGAGAGGTCGATAGCCGTAGTTGCGGTCTGACCGAACACCACATAGCTGTAGTTGCTCTGCGCCCCGACGATCAGGTCACTCAGGCCGTCGCCGTTGACATCCCCGGCGCTGGCGACACTCATACCGCTCCAGTCAGCCGCACACTGACCGTTGATGACGAAGCCGCCCGTGCCTGCGGCAATGGCGGAGAGGTCGATGGCGGTCGTCGCCGTTGTGCCAAACACCACATAGCTGCGCCCGGCATCGGCTACGGCAGAAGGGTCGCCTTGATTCGCCCCGACAATCAGGTCACTCAGACCGTCGCCATTCACGTCACCGGCGCTGGCAACGCTGTAGCCGCTGCGGTCATTCGCACATTCGCCGTTGATGACGAAGCCGCCCGAACTTGCGGTGATGGCAGAGAGGTCGATGGCGGTGGTGGCGGTCTGGCCGAACACTACATAGCTGCGCCCGGCACTGTATGCGGCGTTTGGATCGCTGGCTCTCGCCGCTACAATCAAATCACTCAAGCCATCGCCGTTGACGTCCCCGGCACTGGCAACACTGTTGCCGCTGTTGTCATACGCACACTCGCCATTGATGACGAAGCCGCCGATGCCTGCGGCGATGGCGGCGAGGTCGATGGCGGTGGTGCCGACTTGGCCGAACACCACATAGCTGCGCCCGGCATCATTTCCGGCAGAGAGGTCGTTTAACCTCGCCCCGACGATCAGGTCACCCAAACCGTCGCCGTTGACATCCCCGGCACTGGCAACACTCATGCCGCTCCAGTCGTTTGCACACTCGCCGTTGATGACGAAGCCGCCCGTGCCTGCGGCGATGGCGGAGAGGTCGATATAGGCGAGCGGCACATTGTGTGTCGCCGTATTGGCCACGATCAGTTGCGCGAGGCCGGTGCTGCTGTTGTAAACGGTATAGGTGTTGCCGCCGTTAGTGGCCGTGCCCATGTTGAGCCATGCGCCGCTATTCACATTGACGGCATCGCCCGCATTGCCGTCGATGACGAGCTGGTGGCGGCCTTCGTTTGCGGCGAAGGTGTAGGTGCCGTTCGTCCAGCCTAGCGCGGCTTGGGTGGTGCTGTTGATGAGGTTCATGCCCGCCATGTCTTGCACATCTTTCAGCCCCACGGTGAGCGTGTTGTCGCCAGTGCCAGTGAGGTTGATGCGTTCGATGGATTCGATGCGGGACTGGCTGCCGGGCGTACTGCCGCCCTGGTTGGCGATGGTGGACAGATTGAGGTTCAAGCCGCCACCGGAAAGCGTGAGGGTGTCGAGGCCGCTGCCGCCGTCGATGCGGGCGTAGTTGCCGCCGGTGACGCCCGCGGAAAGGGCGGTGATGTTGCTGGTGTTGAGCATAAAATTGTCGTCACCGCTGCCGCCGTAGAGCACGTCCGCGCCGCCTGCTCCGATCAGCGTGTCATTGCCCGCGCCGCCCACGAGGGTCTCGGCAGCGACGTCGCCGGTCAGGGTGTCGTCGCCGCCGGTGCCGAGCTGGTCGACGGCGGTTTGCGCAAACGCGCCGTCCGTACTGCCAAAAATCACATAGCTGCGCCCGGCACTGGCTACGGCATTGGGGTCGCTCCAACCCGCCCCGACGAGCAGGTCGCCCAGCCCGTCGCCGTTGACGTCCCCAGCACTGGACACACTAAAGCCGCTGCTGTCATTCGCGCACTGGCCATTGATGACGAAGCCGCCCGTGCCTGCCGCGATGGCGGAGAGGTCGATAGCGGTCACGCCGGTCTGGCCGAACACCACGTAACTGCGCCCGGCACTGTATCCGGCAACGGGGTCGCTCGACTTCGCCCCGACGATCAGGTCGGCGAGGCCGTCGCCGTTGATGTCGCCGGCGCTGGCGACACTGGTGCCGCTGTAGTCACCCGCACACTGGCCGTTGATGACGAAGCCGCCCGTGCCTGCGGCGACGGCGGAGAGGTCGATGGCCGTTGTATCACCGGTTTTACCGAACACCACATAACTCCGCCCGGCATTGGCACCGGCGGCGGGGTAGCTGCTGCCATACGCCCCGACGATCAGGTCACTCAACCCATCGCCGTTGACATCCCCGGCGGAGGCGACTCTCCTGCCGCTGCTGTCATTCGCATATTCGCTGTTGATGGCGAAGCCGCCCGTGCCCAGCGCGACGGCGGAGAGGTCGATAGCCGTTGTATCACCGGTTTTACCGAACACCACATAGCTGCGCCCGGCATTGGAGCCGGAGGCATAGTTCTGGGGCGCCCCGACGATCAGGTCGCCCAGGCCGTCGCCGTTCACGTCACCGGCACCGGCGACGCTGTAGCCGCTGTAGTCATACGCACATTCGCCGTTGATGACGAAGCCGCCCGTGCCAGCGGCGATGGCGGAGAGGTCGATAGCCGTAGTGCCGGTCTGGCCGAACACCACATAGCTGCGTCCGGCATAGGCTCCGGCGGCGGGGTAGCTATAGTAAGCCCCGACGATCAGGTCGCCCAGGCCGTCGCCGTTGATGTCGCCTGCGGAGGCGACGCTGTAGCCGCTCCTGTCACCATCACACTGGCCGTTGATGACGAAGCCGCCCGCGCCTGCGTCAACGACGGAGAGGTCGATGGCGGTGGTCGCGGTCTGGCCGAACACCACATAACTGCGCCCGGCACTGTATCCGGCAACGGGATCGCTGTTCCACGCCCCGACGATCAGGTCGCCCAGCCCGTCGCCGTTGATGTCCCCGGCACTGGCAACACTGATGCCGCTGTTGTCGCCATCGCACTGGCCGTTGATGACAAAACCGCCGATATTATTGGCAATAGCGGAGAGATCGATGGGAGCCGTGCCAGTCTGGCCGAACACCACGTAGCTGCGCCCGGCATTGTATACGGCTGCGTCGCTCCAGCCTGCCCCGACAATCAGGTCGCCCAGCCCGTCGCCGTTGACGTCACCGGCGTAGGCGACGCTACGGCCACTGTAGTCATTCGCACACTCGCCGTTGATGACGAAGCCGCCCGTACCTGCGGCGATGGCGGAGAGGTTGATAGCGGAGAGGTCGGGGGGTGGGCTAAAGGTGTTAATCAGAGATATCGACGAGCCGTTCGTGGTCAGTTGGTTGGGCAGAACTCCATTGATAACGAGGGCGGTTTGGGTAACGGCTGCCGTCGAATCACCGTCATAGACGACCATCGTGTCAAGACCGGTAGCGGCATTGACCGTGAAGGTGTCTCCCGCAAGGTTGCCCCGCACCATGAAGTAGCTCTGGTCGGCGATCAGCCCGTTAGCCGGAGCCGCCACCAGCGACATAAACTGCGCATTCTGGTTCCACAGGTTGACCGTGTCACCCGCCGTCGTGAAGCCGCCGCTGATGCGTTCCGCCACGCCGCCGGTATAAACGAAGGTGTCGCCCGTGCTGATGACCGCGTCGGCATTATCGGTGAAGCCGACCAGCGGCGAATCGCCCTGCATGAAATTGAATTTATCCGCGCCGCCGCCGCCATTCAGATTGTCCGCCCCGCTACCTCCCTCGATGTCGTCCGCGTAGGCCGAGCCGATGAGGGTGTCGTTGCCCGCATTGCCGGCCAGGTACAAACCCGCTGCCCCGTAGCCGCTCATGTCGATGGTGTTATCCCCGGAGCCGCCAAACGCCGCTGTCTTGCCTGCGACCATGGTCAGGTTGCCGGAAGCATCCTCGATGTCGCTGCCGAGGGTCATCAGCAGCCAGTCCGTTTGCGCGAGCGCGGTGGCCGTGGTTACCGTGAACACGTTGCCGGTGACATTCCCTCCGGTCGCAATGTCAGAGCCGATGCCATTCAGAAGTATCGAGCCCGCCGCACCCGCAACAGACTGCACATTCTCCAAAAATGAAAAATTGATCGAGTCATTCGCGCCGGTGTTGGTGAAACTTACGTCGTTTATATCGGGTGCCGTGGTATCGACCAGTTGTATCACGCTCGCCCCCGCGCCCGTGCCAAGCGTTACCCCGGTAGTGTTATTGAGAAAAGCGGTGATGTTCCCCTGGTTAAAATTGCCGCCCGAATATTGCTGGAACACGACCGTCGAGTCGTTGCCGCCAATGCCGTCGCTGTCGTACTCGAAGGCCACCGTCTGGCCTGCACCGGTGATGTTGCTCGCGACGTAAGTCAGCGCATCGGTCAGGTTTGCCGCATTGATTTGTACGGAAGCGCCGCCCGTGTCGGCATCATAGAACGTGAGCATACCGCTGGTAATGCTGTGATTCAGCAATGTCCCGACATTGGTCGCGCCACGATCCGCAGTGTTGTCTACGTTGGCCGCGATGGTATTGGAAGGCAGGTTCAGTTTGTCGCTGGTGACAGTGGCTTCGGTGAGGCTGCTAAAGCTGTCAAAAAACCCGCTGTAGTTGGTCACCCTGCCGGATTCCGAACCAAGCCCAAGGTTGCCCCAACCGTAAACGGTAGTGTTCCAGCCCGCGCCGTTGGCATCGTAGTAGTCATTGACATGCACTTCGCCAGCCGTGCCCCAACTGGCGCCATACACCGAGTCGATGGTGTAGGTTCCGGTGACACCGGCAATGACCGGAGTTACCCCAACATTGTAAGTATCCGCAACAGCGATAACGTAACCGTAGTAAGTGTCGCCACCCGTGTAGGTATAGTGGAAGTAGACTTGCTCCAGGGTGGCGGAAGCGTTGGTCGGCACGTTGGCTTCTTTGTAGTTGTTGAAGCTGTCGGCGAACCCGTTATAGTTGTACACCGTGCCGGATTCCGAGGCCAGCCCATACTGGCCGAAGCCGGATACCGAAGTGTTCCAGCCTGCGCCTCCGACACTGCCATCGTTGTAGCTGTTGACATAGACCTGGCCGGAAACGCCCGAACCGGTGCCATATACCGAGTCGATAGTGTAGGTGCCGGATTGCCCGGTGTTATTGTAGATGCCGGTAATGGACGAAACCTCGCCAGCACCCGCATTGAAGCCGTAGGTTACGCCGCTGAGCGTAGCGTCGTTGTAGCCGTAACCGTAATAGGTGTCACCGTTGCCGTAATCGTAGTGGAAGTAATACTGCTGCAAGGCGGCCACGCCGGAGGTCGGCACATCCGCTTCGTTGTAGCTGCTGAAGCTGTCCGCAAAACCGTTGTAGTTGTACACCGTGCCGGATTCCGTGCCCAGCCCGGATTGACCGAAGCCGGAGACGCTGGTGTTCCAGCCCGCGCCATCGCTGTCATAGTAGCTGTTGACATACACTTCACCGGCCGTACCCCAACTGCTGCCGTACACCGAATCGATATAGTAAGTGCCGGTACCCAGTTCGTTGGTTACCGTCATGAAGGCAGTGGCGCTCGCGTTATAGACATTGGTAGCGGCATAACCGTAACCGTAGTAAACATCGCCGTTGCCGTAGTCGTAATGGAAGCTGTATTGCTCCAAAGTGACGTTAGTACCCGATAGCACGGTGGCTTCGTTGTAGCTGCTGAAGCTGTCGGCAAAACCGCTGTAGTTGTACACCGTGCCGGACTCGGTGCCCAGCCCGTTCTGTCCCGAGCCGGAAACGCTGGTGTTCCAGCCATCGCCGTTGCTGTCGTAGTACCAGTCAACAGACACCTCGCCGGAAATACCGTAAGTGGTGCCGTACACCGAGTCGATGGTGTAGGTGCCACCCGCTCCGCCCAGTTCGTTGGTGATGGGGGTAATGGATGATACTTCGCCGCCACCGAAGCCGTAAGTTACACCGCTGAGCGTGCTGTCGTTGTAGCCGTAACCGTAGTAGGTGTCGCCGTTGCCATAGTCGTAGTGGAAGACGTACACCTGCAAAGTAGCGGCGGCATCGAGCGGCACGTCGGCTTCGTTGTAGCTGTTAAAGGCATCGGCGAAACCATTGTAGTTGCTGACCCCGCCGCCTTCGCTGCCCAGACCGAACCAGCCGCTCCCGTCAACGATAGTGGTGTTCCAACCCGCGCCGTCGCTGTCGTAGTAGCTGTTGACATGCACCTCACCTGAAGTGCCCCAACTGGTGTCGTACGCCGAGTCGATGGTGTAGGTGCCGGTGCCCAGTTCGTTGGTGACGGTGAAGGATGACACTACGCCTCCACCAGCCGTGGCGCTATAAGTTACGCCGCTGAGCGCGCTGTCGTTATAGCCGTAACCGTAGTAAGTGTCGCCGTTGCCATAGTCGTAGTGGAAGGCGTACTGCTGCAATGTGCCCGCAACAGCGCCAGTCAACAGGGTGGCTTCGTTGTAGTTGCTGAAGCTGTCGGCGAAACCGTTGTAATCGTACACGGTGCCGGACTCGCTGCCGAGACCCAAATCGCTGTAGCCGTTGACACTGGTATTCCAGCCCGCGCCATTGGCGGTCGCGTCGTAGTAGCTGTAGACGTAGACCTGCCCGGCAGTGCCGTAATTGACATCATAGATGTAATCGATGGTGTAAGTGCCGGGGCCGCTTGCCGTCTCGTTGGCGTAGCCAGTTAGCGTCTGCCCGAGGGTATAAGGAGTGTCTGTATAGCCGTAGCCGGAGTAGAAGTCGCCGTTGCCGTAAGTGTAAGTAAAGTAATACTGCTGCAACGCCGCAGCGGCGGCAAAATCAGCCTCGGTGGTGTTGGTAAATGCCTGGCCAGAACCGTTGTAGTCATAGACCGTGCCGGTGATTGCACCTGTCAAACCCGCGCTGCCGGAGCCGGAGGTCGATGAGATATTCCAGCCCACACCGTTGACATCGGCATCGTAGTAGGAATACACATTGACTTCATCGTGAACGCCACCGGAGGTGCCGTAAACCGAGTCGATATAAAAAGTCCCGTTAGCGACCACCGACGAGGAACCTGCAATATATGTAACCAATGCGCCAGCAGTAGTATCGTTATAGCCGTAACCGTAAAAAGTATCCCCGCTGGTATAGTCGTAATGGAAATAATAGAGCTGCAACACGCCACCCGCAGCCAGATCCGCACCGGCACTCGCCGAGAAACTATCGGCTGCGCCGTTGTAGTCATAAACCGTGCCGGACTCGCTGCCGAGCCCGCCAGTGCCCGAGCCGGACACGCTGGTGCTCCATCCCGGTCCTCCCGCCGCCGCATCGTAATAGTCGGTGATCTGCACTTCACCGTTGATACCGTAGCTGGTGCTGTAGGCGCTGTAGATCGAATAAATGCCGTTGGCTGTTGTGACCGTGCTGGTCTCGTTTGCGCCAAAACCGTAAGTCACCCCGCTCAACAGCGAGTTGTTGTAGCCGTAGCCGTAGTAAGTGTCGGCAGCAGCGCCCGTGTAGGTGTAGCTGAAGTAATAAAGCTGAATGTTGCCGGCCAATGTGGTCGGAACATCCGCTTCGGTGCCACTGTTAAAATTGTCGGCACCGCCATCATAGTTGTACACCGTACCGGATTCCGTGCCCAAGCCGGATTGGCTGAAACCGGAAACACTGGTATCCCAGCCCGCCCCGTTACCGTCGTAGTAGCTGTCCACATACACTTCGCCCGCCACGCCGTAGCTGGTGGTGTAGCTGTAGTCGATGGTGTAGGCGCCGTTCGCGCCGGTGGCGGCGTTCGCGGTGTTGACCAGCGCGGCCAGGTCGGCTGCGCCGTCGGCGTAGCCGTAGCCGTAGTAGTAGTCG
>JAUSDQ010000226.1 GCA_030650525.1 Sulfuricaulis sp. | reverse complement strand
TTGGACCAGCCTGTGCCGCCTCCTGCGCGGCGAGACGCTCAAGCTACGCGAAGTGGACTATATCCAGGCCGCGCGCGCCCTCGGCTCCAGCCACGTTGCGGTCATGGCGCGCCATGTGTTGCCCAACGTCATGCACATCATCCTCATCACGGTGGTGCTCGATTTTAGCGGCCTGGTGCTGGCCGAGGCGGTATTGTCGTACGTGGGTGTGGGCGTGGACCCCACCATGGACAGCTGGGGCAACATGATCAACAGCGCGCGGCTGGAGATGGCGCGCGCGCCGATCGTTTGGTGGAGTCTCGCCGCGGCCTTCGTATTCATGTTCGGGCTGGTGCTGTCGGCCAACCTGTTCTCCGATGCCGTGCGCGACGCCTTCGACCCGAGGCTGAGAAAATGAAAAAAACTGCCAGCCAAGAAACCTTGCTGAAGGTCGATAACCTAAAAACCTGGTTCGATACGCCGGAAGGTACGGTACATGCGGTCGACGGGATAGACTTCGACATCGCTCCCGGCGAGACGCTGGCGTTGTTAGGGGAATCGGGCTGTGGCAAATCCATCACGGCGTTGTCACTGTTGCAACTCGTGCCGCAACCGGTCGGGCGAATTGTCTCCGGGCGCGTGCAACTGCGAGATCGGGACGTGTTGGCGTTGCCCGAGCGCGAAATGCGCAACGTACGCGGCCAGCGCATCGCCATGATCTTTCAGGAACCACAGACCTCGCTCAATCCGGTGCTGACTATCGGTGAGCAGGTCAGCGAAGCGCTGCCCGCGGCTGACCGGAAGACCGGCAAACAACGCCGCGCCAGGGTGGCGGAATTGCTGGCCGCGGTCGGTATGGCCGATGCCACGCGGCGCTACGACGAATATCCGCATCAGCTATCCGGCGGCATGAAACAGCGTGTCATGATCGCCATGGCCCTGGCGGGGCAACCTGAGCTGTTGATTGCCGATGAACCGACCACGGCGCTCGATGTCACTATTCAGGCGCAGATTTTGCGCCTGCTCAAGGAACTCCAGGAAAAAACCGGCATGGCCATCCTGCTGATCACGCACGATCTCGGGGTTGTGGCCGAAGTGGCCGACCGGGTCGCCGTCATGTATGCGGGACAGATCGTCGAGACCGCCTCGCGCGCAAAATTCTTTTCCGCCCCGCAACATCCGTATTCGCGCAAACTGTTTCGTTCCGTTCCCGGTCGCCTGCAGCGAGGTAAAGCGCTGGAAGTAATTACCGGCAGCGTGCCATCCCTGCGACGTGAATTTCACGGTTGCCGTTTTGCCGAACGCTGCGATTATGTCTGGGATCTCTGCCGCCAGAAAGTTCCTGCTTGGACCGTTCAGAAGGGACGCGGTATCCGTTGTCATTTGTACGATGACGCCGCTTCGCCTCCGGCCGTTTTGGCCGCAGCGCGTAAATCATCAAGAAAAAAACCGGCTGCAGAAGTCGCGAAGCCCGGCGATATTTTGTTGCACGTGAACGACCTCAAGGTACACTTTCCAATTTACCAAGGTGTATTTCAGCATGTCGTGGGTTACGTGAAGGCGGTCGACGGGGTGTCGCTGGATGTCGCGCGCGGCCGTACACTCGCGTTGGTGGGGGAATCCGGCTGCGGCAAGACCACCGTCGGCAAGGGCATTCTGCAGCTGATACCACCCACATCAGGTCGCGTGTTGTATGACAGCCGGGAGCTGACGCAGCTGACAGAAAGCGAACTGCGGCCGCTGCGCCGCCACTTCCAGATCATCTTCCAGGACCCCTATGCCTCGCTCAACCCGCGCATGCTGGTCGGCGAGATTCTCGAAGAAGGCATGGAAGCCCAGGGGTTAGAGAAAAATCGGGTGGCGCGCCAGGCCAGGGTGGCGGAGCTGCTACAACAGGTTGGACTGCCGCCGGATGCGCGCCAACGCTATCCACATGAGTTCTCCGGCGGCCAGCGCCAGCGCATCAGCATCGCGCGGGCGCTGGCGGTCGAGCCGGAGCTGATCGTGTGTGACGAACCCACCAGCGCGCTCGATGTGTCGGTGCAGGCACAGGTGTTGAATCTTTTGAAGCGCCTGCAGGATGAGCTTGGCCTGAGCTATCTGTTTATTACGCACAATCTGTCAGTGGTGGAGTATCTGGCGCACGAAGTGGCGGTAATGTATCTCGGCCGTATCGTGGAACGCGGGCGTGTCGACGAGGTATTGGAAAACCCGAAACATCCCTACACCGAGGCACTGTTGTCGGCGGTGCCGGTGATCAAAACCAAGGATCGGCGGACCATCATCCGCCTGCAGGGCGATATGCCGTCACCCAGCGAACCGCCAGCGGGTTGTCACTTTCATCCGCGCTGCCCGCAGGCGCTGGATATCTGCCGCCGGCATTATCCCGCGACCGCGCGGTTCAGCGGCACGCACGAGGCGCGTTGCCATCTGTTCACGGCAGAGAAGAATCAGACTGGAAAGAAGACCGACTAGCTGTTCGGCGTGGAGTTTTCGATCGAGGTCGTGGGCGCGCCGCTGGGCTTGATTTTCAACCGCTGTCCGAGACGCAACACGTCCTTCACCTGCAAGAAATTCCATTTGGTAAGCTGGGTAATCAGCACGTTGTAGCGGCGCGCGATGCTCGACAAGGTCTCGCCGCGGCGCACACGGTGTACGGCGGCTCCGCCGCGTGTCGAGCTGCGCGAAGATGAAGCCCGGTAGGTAGTACGCACCGCGGCCACGGTGATCGGGCGGGAAGACATGGGTATCAGCAGATCTTGACCGGTGCGCAGCAGGGTGCTGTGCAGATTGTTGGCGGTGCGCAGCGCCTCGACGCTGAGGTTGTAGCGGCGGCTGATCTGGTGCATGGTCTCGCCACGTTTGACCGCGTGATGTTGCCACTGAATCCGTTCGCTTGCCGGCAGATTGATCAGCCCGGCAATTAGCGCCTCTTTCTTGTCCGCCGGGACCAGCAGATGATGCGGTCCGTTGGGGTCGGTGGCCCAACGCGTGTAGCCGGGATTGATGTCGTGCAGGTCATCCACCGGCAGGTCCATGAGCTTGGCCACCACGCCCAGATCCACCTGGGAACCGGTGTCGACGCGCGCGAAATAGGGCTCGTTGGGGATTTCGGCAAGCTGGACACCATATTTGGCCGGGTCGGCGACGATGCTGGCCATGGCCATGAGCTTGGGTACGTAATGCTGGGTTTCGCGTTTGAGTTTCAGGTGCTGATACTCGGTGGATTTCCCCTTGCGCTCGTTGTATTTCATCATGCGCCCGACCTTGCCTTCGCCCGCGTTATACGCGGCCAGGGCGAGATGCCAGTCGCCGTCAAAATCGTTATAGAGTTTCTCGAGATAATCCAGCGCCGCCTGCGTGGAGGCCTGCACGTCGCGCCGGCCGTCGTACCACCAGTTGGCCTTCAGGCCGTACAAACGGCCGGTGGACGGAATGAACTGCCACAGGCCCGAGGCACGGGCGCGTGAGTAGGCGTTCGCCTTGTAGGCGCTCTCGATGGCGGGCAGTAGGGCGATTTCCATCGGCATGCCGCGCTTTTCCACTTCATCGACAATGTAGTAGAGATAGAGCTTGGCGCGTTCCATCATGCGCTGCATGTATTCGGGATTGTTGGCGAACCAACGAGCTTCGCGCTCCACCAGCGGGCTGTCGAGCGGTTTGATGGAAAATCCGGCGCGGATTCTGGCCCAGATATCAGGGTGACTGCGCGCCGCTGCTTCGTCGAATGTAACGAGGGCAATGCTGCTCTCCGATTTGGCGGTTGTCGCCGCAACGGATGCGGGGAGATCTTTGGCAACGGGCTGTATGGCGACAGCCGGCGCTGAATCCTTGACGGTTCGATCGGTCTCCGGGGAAGTTGTTGCACACCCGGCCATGGCCAGGAGCAGAACAACCGACAGGACCTGATACTTAATTTTTTTCCAATCCATTTGAGCAAATAATATTTTTTGGAGGAAAGGGCGTCAACCCGTTGAACTACTTAGTTAAGTAAATGCGAATATCGGGGTTTGTCCAGCACCAGAGTAATCTGAATGGAAAGATTTGTCCGAGGCAATGCCGGCCGCTCATCCCCTGAAACTGTCCTTCCATCGGCGCACCGCGGCAAATACCTCAATCGCGGAGCTAAGCCTGTCCCCGCTGTGCATTTCGGCGGCCCGGCGCACGGCCATCACCCCCGACCGCAGGAACGGGTTGATGCGCCGCTCAAGTCCGATGGTCGAGGGCAGGGTAGGCAGATGCTTCGAACGGAGCGTGCGCGTCTGTTCGCGGTGGGCGCGGGCATCGGTATTGTCCGGCTCGACAGTCAGGGCAAAACGCAGATTGGCCTCGGTGTATTCGTGTCCGCAGTACACTTGCGTTGCTTCCGGCAACGCCGCGAACTTGGCCAGCGAGGCGTGCATCTGTTCCGCGGTCCCTTCGAACAGCCGTCCGCAACCGGCCGAGAACAGGGTATCGCCGCAGAACAGCATGCCGGCACCGTAATAGGCAATGTGGCCGGCGGTATGGCCAGGGACGTCGAGCACATCGAACCCCAGGCCGAGTTCGGGAAGATCGACGCGATCGCCTTGCTGGAGCCGCTGGGTGAGCGCCGGGATGCGTTCCCGTGCCGGCCCATACACCGGGATGGTGTAATGTTTGAGAATCTCCTCGACGCCACCCACATGGTCGCCGTGATGGTGGGTGCACAGGACAGCGGCGGGCTTTAGGCTCAGTTTTTCCAGCGCCGCCAGCACCGGGTCGGCGTCGCCGGGGTCGACGATGGCCACGTGGCCCGGCGATTTCCCGCGGATCAGCCAGATATAGTTGTCCTCGAAAGCGCAGACGTGTAAAACATCGGTCATGCATCCAGTTTGAGAGCCCGCAGGGAGAACGTCAATATGACAGGACGAACGAAGTAGGGCTTCCTTTATGAGCCAGACAGATTCCTGTAGCACGCAGTGGCGCCGGCTGCGCGAGTGGTTCGATTCGCCGCTCGGACGCTCGCTGCAAGGTCTGGAGGCGCATCATCTGCGCGCCGTGCTGCCCAATCTCTATGGCACGGTGGCCGCCCAGCTCGGCCGCATCGGCGAGCTTAAGCTGATGGACGCCTGCATCGCCCCTACGCGTATCCTGCTCGATCGCCACGCCGGGCCGGACGCCTGCGCGGTGTGCGGTCTGCCCGAGGCGCTGCCGCTCGAAACCAAAAGCGCCGACGTCCTGATCCTGCCGCACACGCTCGATTTCTGCCAAGACCCGCATCAGGTGCTGCGCGAGGTCGGCCGCGTGCTGCGCCCCGAGGGCCATGTCGTGATTCTCGGTTTCAATCCGATGAGCCTGTGGGGATTCCGCCGGCTCATCGCGCGCCGTCCGCGCGCCGCGCCGTGGTGCGGAAATTTTTTCCGCCTGGCGCGTGTCAAGGACTGGCTCGCGCTGCTCGACTTCGAGACCACGCACGGCACCATGCTCTATTACCGTCCACCGCTGCGCAACGAAGGCTTCATGCATCGATTACACTTTCTCGACAAAATGGGCGACCGCTGGTGGCCGATGATGGCGGGGGTGTACCTCGTGGTGGCGAAAAAGCGCGTCGTCGGTGTCATGCCGCTGCCGCTCAAATGGAAAACCCAACGTGTCGCCGGCCGGATTGCCACGCAACCGGCGGCGCGTGGGATGATCCTGCCGTTCCGCAAACAATAAGCACCGATAACAAAAAAGAATTTCACAGGATTTACAGGATTAAAAACAGGATTAACAGGATTGATTCTTGATCTTTAATAAATTCTTAAATAATCCTGTAAATCCTGTAAATCCTGTAAATCCTGAAAAATCCTGTCAATCCTGTCTATTCATTTTTTATTAGAGATTCTGAATCTTTTGGATAAAGTCACGATCTTCACTGACGGCGCTTGCCGCGGCAATCCCGGTCCTGGCGGCTGGGGTGCGATCCTGTTCAAGGACGATCACGAAAAAGAACTCTACGGCGCCGAGCGCGAGACCACCAACAATCGCATGGAACTCATGGCGGCGATCCAGTCGCTCGAAGCCCTCAAGCGTCCGTGCGAGGTGACGCTCACGACCGATTCGCAGTATGTAAAAAAAGGTATTACTGAGTGGCTTGATAATTGGAAGCGCCGCGGCTGGAAGACCGCAGACAAGAAGCCGGTGAAGAATCAGGATTTATGGGAACGGCTCGATCAGGCCACGCATAAGCATCGCATTCAGTGGAAGTGGATCAAGGGGCATAGCGGGCACGAGGAGAACGAGCGCGCCGATCAGTTGGCGAATCGGGCGATTGAGGAGATGTTGGCGTGAATTATCTTTTCAAGACTATCATCGCCCCGACGAGCCACCTCGTTGTCATTCCGGCGAAAGCCGGAATCCAGGTCTTAAATGGTTCGCGCGCTTTGCGCGCGACTCAAAAGCTAATTGCGGGTGACTCCGCCCCGCACCCTGGGTTACTTTTCTTTGCTCGTGCAAAGAAAAGTAACCAAAAGAAAGCACGCCCGGATGGCGCGAAAACTCCCTACGCTTCTTGCCGGAATCGACGCTCGCCTCAACTCGCCGGGCGCATGCACCCGGGGCGCGCCGATCCGCGGCGCGCCCGTTCGGCGGCATGGAAGTCCACCGGACTTCCATGAATGCTCCGCCTCACCCTCGGGCTTAAACACGAGGTTCGCTTCTCCCGATTCCGGCTGCGATGCTTGGGCGCGCCATACGGGTTTTAAAAAAATCTCGGCGATACTCTGCGCGCGCTAAATAGATAAGACGACAATGAAGAAAAAAATCATCATAATTGGATGGATTCTCCTTGGAGTTCTTTTTATTGGCCTACTCACTCTTACATTGGTGGCCATTATGCAGGGGGAAGGAGCCCGGCCATGGAAGTTGGTACGCGGCGGCAAAGGAGGACATGTCTTCCCGATTGAACTTCTAACTATATTCTTGGTGCTAATAGTTGTCGGAGTATTTTGGGTAAAAAATCGCTTTTTTTCTTCGAATAAGAAGAATCAGAAACACTACACGAATGATTCTGAGATTTAGTAGAATGCATGCGAGGAGAACAAATTGCGCCAAATAATTCTCGATACTGAAACCACCGGCCTCGAACCTTCCGAAGGCCACCGGATTATTGAAATCGGCTGTGTCGAGCTTATCAATCGCCGGCCGAGCAATAATCGTTATCAGCAATACATCGATCCCGGGCGGGAGATTGACCGGGGCGCGATGGAAGTGCACGGCATCACCAACGCGATGCTGGCGGGCAAGCCGGCATTCGCCGACATCGCCAAGGATCTCCTCGAATTCATCAAGGATGCGGAGCTGATTATTCATAATGCCCCGTTCGACCTCGGATTCCTTAATAATGAATTTTCCCTGATGGCGAACGGGACGGCGCCGTCGCGTGTCGAGGATTTCTGCTCGGTGGTGGATACCTTGAAGCTCGCGCGTGGCATGCACCCGGGACAGAAGAACGATCTCAATTCGTTGTGCCGGCGTTACAACGTGGACAATTCGCAGCGCACGCTGCACGGCGCGCTGCTCGATGCCGAGATTTTGGCGGATGTGTATCTCGCCATGACCGGCGGCCAGACCGGTTTATTCGAGGAGACGCACAGTCATTTGAGAAATGCCACGGCCAGTAACGTCGTCGCGCCCACGGATATCCGTCGGTTCGATCCGAATCGTCCGAAGTTGCCCGTGATTCCCGCGAGCGCGGAGGAATTGGCCGCGCATCAAGCGTGGCTGGACGAGCTCGACAAGAAAAGCGGCGGGAAATGTGTGTGGAAAAAAATAGAAGTTGCTTCCTAGCGAGGTTTTGACTAGAAGCTATCTCAAAAATACCGTGCAGGTATTCGTAGGGTGGGCATCGCCCACCATTAAGTGACATCGATTGCCGTCTAACGGTGGGCCATGCCCACCCTACATCTTTTTTTGAACCGGTTGCTAGCTGAGAAATTTCTTCCCTTTGAACTTCACGCTGGTTCCAGGCTTCATGACTTTGACGCGGATGACCATCTTGCCGACTCTTTCGGAAAATTCCTTGGGGCTCTGGGTTAGCACCGGAAATGTGCCGTAATGTTGCGGGATGACGAGCCGGGGATGTACCGCCTTGACCGCGCGGGCCGCCATGGCCGGTTCCATGCCAAAATGCCCACCGATGTTGATCAGTGCGACATCGATTTTCTGTTCGCCGATTAAAGCCATGTTGGTGAAATAAGCGGTGTCTCCACTGTGGTAAATGGTCGGGCCGTTTTTGATTTTAATTACGAATCCCGCCGGGTTGCCACCGTACGCCACCTCCGGTTCCTTTTCGCCCGCCAAAGGATTGCCCATGCCGCTGGAGTGAATGGCCGGTACCATATCGATCACCACTTCGCCATCGGCAATTTTTATTTCACCGCCGACGTTCATCAGCGTATCGAGGCCCATCTGCTCTTTGGGATAGCCCAGCAGTTTGGCCATGTTGCTGCCTAGCTCATAGTTCGCGACCAGCCGTGCACCGGTTTTTTTGGCGATCTCGACGGCATCGCCGACGTGATCGAAGTGTCCGTGCGTGATCAGGATGTAATCCACCTTGGCGATCGCGGCCAACGGGTCCTTGCCGTCCTTGGCGCCCGGGTTGACCGGATTTTTCAGCCATGGGTCGATCATCAGGACTTTGCCCTTCGGCGTGACAATATCGAAAGCGGCATGTCCATGCCAGGTGAGGAGGGTGGTGTCGGCGGACCATGCCGTGCCGCTGACGGCAAACAGCAGGATCACTCCTGCGATTCGCTTGAATAATGTTTTCATGCCGTGCTCCTTTTTAATTTGAGTGATATCCGTTGACCTGGAAACGCCGGTATCGTCTCCATGTTGACGCCTGGCGCGTCTCCACCATGACAGCTTAAACCAAAATCCCCCGGATGGATCAAGTATGTTTTTGCCACCGGAATAATGGACAGGGTCGCGTGCGCTGGCAAGCTGACAATCGCGCCGGTCTGCGCTAATCTGTGTTTCCATGCCGCCATCCGTCGTCTCGGTCTCCCATATCAGCAAGCATTTCGACAACGTTATCGCCGTTGACGACATTAGTTTCGAGGTCGCGGCACAATCGACCACGGCGCTGCTCGGCGGTAACGGCGCCGGCAAGACCACGACACTTTCCATACTGCTCGGACTGCTGCTGCCCACCTCGGGCAGTGTCTCCGTCTTTGGCGTGGACATGCTGCGTGAACGCTATCGCGTGTTGCCGCGCCTGAATTTCTCCTCGCCGTATGTCGATCTCCCCCGGCGCCTGACGGTGCGCGAAAACCTCACGATTTATGCCCGGCTGTACGGGATTATCGATATCAACGGGCGTATCAAGGCTCTGAGCGAGGAACTCCAGATTGGACGTTTCCTGAACCGCCCCTACGGACAGCTGTCGGCGGGGGAGAAGACGCGCGTGGTGTTGGCCAAGGCGCTGTTGAACGAACCGGAGCTGATGCTGCTCGATGAACCGACCGCCTCGCTCGATCCGGACACGGCGGATTACGTGCGCGGGATGCTCGAGGCCTATCGCCAGCGCACCGGCACCACCATTCTACTGGCCTCGCACAATATGTCGGAGGTGGAGCGACTGTGCGACGACGTCATCATGTTGCGTGCCGGCAAGCTCGTGGATCGGGGGACCCCGAGGCAGCTGCTGACGCGTTATGGTCGGCAGAATATGGAAGAAGTATTCATCGATATCGCGCGCGAGCGCCGGCATGAAATTGCCCCGGATAACGAGCAACCGGTAATGAAATGACTGTACTGGCGCGCGCCCATACCGGTTTTATTCCTTCCCTGCGCCGCGTGTTCGCGCTGGTGCTGCGGCACACCTATCTGTTGCGCAGTTCCGGTCCGCGTATTCTGGAGCTGGTGTACTGGCCCACGGTGCAGATGGTCCTGTGGGGCTTCATCACCGTGTTTCTGGTCAATCACAGTTCATGGATCGCCCAGGCCTCGGGCGTGCTGCTTTCCGGTGTGATGCTGTGGGACGTGCTGTTTCGCGGCCAACTCGGTGTGTCGCTCGTGTTCATGGAAGAAATGTGGTCGCGCAACCTAGGGCATTTGTTTGTGAGCCCGCTGCGCCCGTTCGAGCTTGCCGGTGCGTTGTTGACCATGAGCCTGATTCGTACACTGATCGGTGTCGGCGGCGCGGCGTTGATTGCGATCCCGCTGTTTCACTTTTCCATTTTCAGTCTCGGCCTGCCGCTGCTGGCCTTCTTCATCAATCTTATCGTGATGGGCTGGTCCATCGGCTTGCTGGTTTCGGGCATCGTGCTGCGCTACGGCCTGGGTGCGGAGAGCATGGCGTGGATCGCCATTTTCGCGGTGCAGCCCATCAGCGGCGTGTATTATCCCATCGACACCTTGCCCGTCTGGCTGCAATACGTCGCGGCGCTACTGCCGTCGAGCCATGTATTCGAGGGGATGCGCGCGGTGTTGTTTGACCATAGCTTTCGCGTGGATTTGCTGCTGCATGCGGTGATGCTGAACGTAATCTATTTGACCGCGGGTTTTATCGCGTTCCTGGCGTTCTTCAAGAATGCACGGGTGCGCGGTCAGCTGTTGCATGTGGGGGAATGATGGGGAATCGAGGCCGCTTGTGTCTCTTGTCTGTTAGCGGTATAAATATTGCTTTCATAATGCGAAGAAAATGGGGGGTTTTGTCGGAGGGAATAGGAAGCTCTGTTTGCAATTTTGGAATTGGTTTTTTTGTGATTTTATTCACATCCTTCCGGCAGAAGATTCCCTATTTTTAGTTTGTTGCGACAAGCGATATTTTGTTGTTGTTCTCACGGAGGACGTGGCACCTTAAAAAAAATAGCTGAAATAGCTGAAATAGCTGAGTGCAGTTTGTGGTCGACGTGGCCGCTGTATAAAAAAAGCAGTGACGACATTCCGCTAGCGATGCTATGACGTTAAATCGAAAGGACAAGGAGGAGTCGTGGAGAAAAACGCTTGGTTGGGACGCATGCTGTGTTGTTGCGCGGTTTCTCTGGGAATCCCCACAAGTATCATTCCAGTAAAGGCGAATGCCTCGCCAGTTCGCGGTACCAAGAAAGATTTAGACCTTGCAGACAAACTGCAGTTTGTCACCCTTTCCCTTTATTTATTTCACGCAATTCATTTTGCATGCCACCGCGCAGCTGTGTCTGCGCGGTGCTGTGTGTTCTTCAACGTTGACAAGGAGGAGTGTGCGTCATGAGATACCAAAGCAATCTAGCACGTGCGGCACAGGTATGCGCATTCGTAGCAGGGTGTGTGCTGGCTCAAAACGCGTCGGCACTGTATGTGGGAGACTACGCCATCGGCGATTTTGTGCCGGGCAGTTCCGGTGGGTGTGGCGGCGACGATCGCTCGTCGTGGCCGGGCATGGCCCAGGCGTGGTGGGACGAAATGGGTGACCATGGCCACTACCAGGGCCCGGTCGGCAACGTGTACAAGTATGTCAATGGCAATATGACGATCAAGCGCTTCTGCGACCCCGACACCTATAACGCCAGTTGCCGCGACTATCAATCTTCCTGGCCGGCGGGCGTGGATTGGATGGACGCGGGGATTATTGCCACCCACGGATGGGACGACGGCGACCACTGGGGGGGCTCATGCGCTACCCGTGGAATGGCGAGTGCGGGCTGCGCATGGGCGGGAGCTCCAATCAGGTGAAGCTGGGCGATTCCTGGATGATGTTCTTGATTGCCTCATCGTGCCAGAGCGCCGACGACGACAACCTGCCCGGAATCCGCTTTGCCATGCAAGATGCCGGTACGTCAAGCAGCCGTCGCATGCACCAGTTCGATGGCTTCCACGGGATCATGTGGATCTCGTCCGGCTATAACGGGGACTATCGCGACACCGCCGACGATGGGCATTCGGTCAGCATCGGCTATTCATGGGTCACCAACCAGTTCAAGAATAATTCCCAGGACTGTGCGGGGTATGACCCGTTCAACTGGTTCGGCACCTGCCAGGACCAGTGCCCGATCGCTTACTCCATCGGTAGCAGTCCTTCGGACGCGCTGACCCGGCTGATCAACGAACGCTATAACTACACGTATAGCGATCCCCTCAGCAACTCCTATTACCAGTATTACTACTACGAGGGCTGCAATCCGGTGGGCGAAAACTCGTTCGTGCCGCAGTGATGTTGCGCAGCGCGATTTCCATATTATCGAAATATTCATAAGGAGACAGCTATGTCTATTCTCATCAAGAGCAATATCTTTGCGACGCTCGGAGTCACGTTGGCCCTGGCGGCCGTCTGGCCCGCGCTCGTGCAGGCACGAGACGTCAAGTCCCTGGAAGACATGAAGGCCGCGGTGCGGGAGAACCTGCCCGCTTTTCTCCAGGAACCAGGCGAGGTGGTGGGGCAGTTGCTGAATGTCCCCCTGGCCCCACCCCTGAGCAAAACCTTCGACCAGCAGAAAGCGATTGATGCCGTGTTCGGCGGCGGAGCGGTGGTTATTTCGGCGGATTGCCGGCGCCGCGCGACGGCGGCGGGAGAGGCGGATCAAGGCGATTGTGTGGCGTCTAATGGACGCGATGCGGGTAAAGGCGCCTATATCCAGCTCAACTTCAGCAAGAACATGGGCAACGGCAACATCAAGTTCCTCAGGCGTTCGCTCGTCGATGACGCCATGACGCCCGAGAAGCTTCCGACGGCCAGGCTGAGTAACGCTGACGCCCTGAACAAGGCGCTCGGTTTTCTCGGGGGCGCCTTCGGCCTGCCCCTGGAAGAAATCCCGGTGCCTCCGGCGAATGCGAAGGACTCGCGGGTTCGCAGTCTCGCTGTTGCCGGGATGGATGCGACCGGGGGTGCGATCAGATCGAGCATGGTCCAGAAGGTCGTGAGCTTGCAGCGGGGTTTCCCGCTGGAAAAGCCCTATGTCAACCCCACGAACGGCATGATGCTGACCCATGTGCGCGGGCCAGGCAAGGCCATGGTCACCGTTGACGACACCGGCGTCGTCGGGGCGGCGATCGCCGGTTGGCAGGAGCTGCGGAAGGATCCACGGATAACCGCCAGAAACGCGAAGTCGGTCAATGCCTTGATCGACGAAATCGCCGAGGATCTTTTCAATAACGGCGTTCGGCAGTTTGAACGGATGAACTTCGAGATTCAGGTGGACGCCGATTGGCGCGGTACTTATGGACTGTTGGTGCCGGCGGTACAGGTGACTCTGGCGACGGTCCCGCACGACCTCAACGAAGACCAGCAGGCGCTGCTCGCGCTTAAATCCACCGCCGGCCTGATCAAGAAATATTCGCTGGTGGATCAGGCTGGCGCCGATACGCGGCAATGATGGACGCATGCGCTGAATAATATTGGCATGCCACCGGCGGGCGGAGCCGGGATCGGTTCAGGCTCCGCCCTCGCCAGTCAAGGTTGATAGACCATATAATTTATATATAAGGAGAAGCACCATGCTTAAGCACTGTCTATCCCGCTACGCGCGGGTCGCAATGTTCTCGGTCGCGCTGATGACGGCCACAACGGCCCAGGCCAGCATCGTCCTGCCCGGGGGAGATATTTTTCTCGACGGATCCTTCCAAGGGATGACCTACGGCGCGTCCGGCAGCGCCAATCTTGCGCCGCTTCTTTATATCGGCGACCTCGGTGGCACCCTACCGCCCTACGATCAGATCATCGGCACCGGGCTTGATTTCAGTTACGGCGCGCCGGTCTTCGGCTCATCTTCCGTCACCTTCACTTACAGGGTGACTAATAAGGATTTCGACTCCTTCAACGACTTGAGGTTCTTCCTGGACCTGAAGACCAAGGGCCAGGCATCCTTCCAGGATACCGCCGCGGTAGTGGGGTTTGGCGCACCCACGGTTCCTGGCGCCGCGGACCATTTCCAGATCTTCGACTTTAATGCGGCAGGAAACAAACCACTTGAGCAGATAGCAAGCAGCAGCAACTTGAATGACAACACGGCGGCCGCGTGTGGCACGGGGTGTTTCTCCGATCTGGCGCTGCAGTGGAACAGACCCGAACTGCTGGTGGGCGACACCTGGGAGATCAAGACGACCCTGGTCGACGACCCCAGTTTGGTCGCCGGCGGGCGGTATCTGCTTGCCTCGTCGCTTGGCGCGGATGGCACGCAGATCATCTTTGGCAGCCCAACGCCAGTGCCACTCCCTCCCGCGCTGCTCCTGCTTGGCTCCGGTCTCGCGTGGCTGTTTGCGTTCCGTCGTCGTCGAGCTTGATTCCGATACGGTTGCAGCGTTTGACACTGCACGGCGGCCAAAAGCCGCCGTGTTTGTGTTCCGGCCTGCTGCGAAAGAAAAAATCGCTTTTCAGTTTTATCCAGAAAGCAACAGCCTGCCGAAACGGGTTGTAGAGTTCAAGAGTTCTTCGTAGGAGATTATGCTGACTGTTGAACGGCCGGCGGAGTTGGGGCGGTTGGTTCTTTCAGGTAGCGGGGTTCTTTTTCAAGCTGTTTAGACCTTCCCTAATGTAATCATGTTGCCCGTTCTGAGCGGCGGTGGCATGCGTTCCGCGTAATGACAAGTAAAGATGTTCGGGGTAGCATTTGCCGCACCATCCAAACCAGTGCTGTTTGAACACGAGAACTGCCGCATGCCCTATTTTGTGTTTCGCATTAACCCCGACAAGCAACTCAAATTGGTCAAAATGTTTACCAGCTACAAGGAGGCAAAAGACCTCTGCCGGGAACTGCGTATTGCCGGGTCGCCGGAGAACCCGAACGCGGTGCGCATGGCGTTCGCGGAAGACGAAGGCAAAGCCAGGCGCCTGCTGGCGGAGAAGCGCCAGCCCAGTTCGCCGCTGGAGGAATGGGAGGCCTGA
>JAUSDQ010000221.1 GCA_030650525.1 Sulfuricaulis sp. | reverse complement strand
AGGATGCCCACGACGCGTCCAAATTTTTCCGCCAGTGCAACTGCTGGAAGTCGTGCGACGGCCTCTTGGCGCAACAGCGTCACGGCGGTGAGCTCGTCGTGAATTTCTCGATAGCTGTACGCCGCCGTGCCGACCAGGAACAGACGTATTCCTTGGCGGTTTCTATGATCCGGCTGAGCTTGAACTCGATGCTCGCGAAGGCCGCCGTGGCCTCGCTCAGGATGCGTTCCTTGAGCAAGGTCTGGCCGCGGAGGCCAGTGGCAACACTCTGCACGGCCACGCCACTGAGCGTGACGAGAACGCATGCATGCGCTATTTTTTTTCTCATGCCGGTGCTGCTCCTTGACGAAATTGTCCAGGTGCGGCCGGCTCGGGTTACGCGTCACAGATACAGCTATTACTACTGCCCGGTCCCTGTTCGGGACCGTCTACCAATCCACTGTGTCGTCTTCTCGAGCGGTCCTTGCTCAGCCATCCATGGTACGGGTAGGCGCTTGTGCGGCGCATTCACCGTCAAAATTTTGACATTTAATAATGTCTTAGATTTAATCTAGTCTAAAATTAACCAACTGCAATGCTCAATTATTAATTATTAGTCGAAATCCCGAGTCTAGTACTCAACAATAAAGATGCTGCAGCCAGAAACACCGGCGGCACTGCCCAAGAATTGAGCAGTTATCAAATGATTCGAGGGGTCAGCGCTGGCCGTTGTTGCTGACGGCGGAGAGTATCTGATCGAGCACACGCACTGGCAAGATTCGTCGCAGAATCGCAAACAGATGAGTCGGGAAAGTCACCGCATAGCGCGCCTTCGGCCGGCGTGCTTCCAGCGCGCGGATTACCTTCTTTAGTACCGCCTCCGGCGGGAGCGTGAAGGGCAAGGGCTTGGGTCCTTCGAGGCGTTTCTCCACGCGCGCATAGTATTCACGATACACACTGTGTTCCCGGTCGATGTGGCGTTTGAACGCCGCATAGGCGTTGGCGCGGAAGCGGCTGGTGATCGGACCGGGTTCGATGAGCGAGACATATATATTGGTATCGCGCAGTTCCAGACGCAGCGTGTCGGATAATGCCTCGATCGCGAATTTGGAGGCGTTGTAGGCGCCGCGGTAGGCCAGGCACACGATCCCGAGCAGTGAGCTGATCTGGATGATGCGTCCCTCGCCTTGGGTTCGCATGCACGGAATGACCCGGTTGGTGAGTTCCTGGGTTCCAAATACGTTGGTTTCGAATTGCGCCCGCAAGGTTTCGCGCGATAAATCCTCGACCGCTCCGGGTTGGCCGTAGGCGCCGTTGTTGATGAGCGCGTAAAGCTGGCCGCGTGTGCGGTCGAGGACCGTCTCCACGGCGGCGTGGATGGAACCGGATGAATCCAGATCGAGCGGCAGACTTTCGTAACCGGCCTGCGCGAGGGTTTCGACATCGGCCATTTTGCGCGCGCTGGCGAATACCCGGTAGCCGCGTTCCCGCAGGCCGCGGGCCAGGCAGTGGCCGATGCCCGAGGAGCAGCCGGTGATCAGAACATTTTTTTGCTTCATTATGACCTGATGTGGTTGCGGCCGGCGCCTTTAGCCCCAGAAGTTGCGCCACGCCAGAAGTGACTGTAGGGTGTTTACTATCGCCGCGCAATAATACTGACAGAAACGATGCCGGAAATTCATTCCACCTTGTTGGTCACGCACGAGGCGACTCTCGACGCTGAGGTATTGCTGTCCTTTACCCCGCCAGAGCGCTTGCGCAGGTTTAACGCGCTGACGGAAGTCCGGAAATATATCGAGGGATCGGTTTTAATTGTCACGCCGGAGATGGCCTGCGAGGCGCTGTCGCGGCGCCGGGCCGATAACGCCTCGTTCCCGAAATTCTCTGTTGTTCTTTGGCTGCAGGATCCTTCGCAGCAGGTCGACCGTTCCCTGCTCGATCACCCGCAGGTGGCGGGCGCGCTCGATGCCCGTTGCCCGAAAGCCACGGCTTATGCCACGCTGAAACTGGCGTTTGCCTTGTTGCGACGGAGCAAAGAGCATCGTGCCGCGCAAATGCTCGAACACGTTCTGGAAATCGGGCGCGCCCTCGCTTCGGAAAAGGATCTCGATACGCTGCTCGGGCTGATCCTCGCCCATGCACGCCACTTGACCGGCGCCGACGGCGCATCCATCTACACGCGCGACAGCCACGGCAAACTTTATTTCCGTTTGTGGCAGAACGCCTCCACCGGCGCCACCTCCAATGCCCAGATGACACTGGTGGGCGATTACAGTATTGCGGGTTATGTCGCGCGCGCCGGCAAGGCGGCGATGTTGGATGATGCCTACGCGATCGCAGCGGATGCGCCCTATAAGTTCAATCCGGCATCGGATCGCTCCATCGGTTACCGCACCAAATCCCTGTTAACCGTGCCGCTGACCAACAAGGCCGATGAGGTGGTCGGCGTGCTCCAGCTCATCAACCGCAAAGACAGCAGCGATGTGGTGCTGCGCCGGCCGGAAGACTTCGAAAACAGCGTGCTTCCGTTCGATGAGCAGGACCGCGCCATCGCGCTGGCGCTCGCCGGGCAGGCCGGGGTGGCGATCGAGAACAGCATGCTGTACGCCGACATCGAGCGCTTGTTCGAGGGATTCATCAAGGCCTCGGTGCAGGCCATCGAAGCACGCGATCCGATCACCGCCGGTCATTCTTTTCGCGTGGCCGATTTTACCGAACGGACCGCGATCGCCACGGACCGCTCGGACGCGCCCGGTTTGCGCGATATTACTTTTACAAAAGAGCAGTTGCGCGAGCTGCGCTATGCGGCGTTGTTGCATGATTTTGGCAAGGTGGGCGTGCGCGAAAATGTGCTGGTCAAGGCCAAGAAACTTCAGCCGGCGCAGCTCGATCTGCTCAAGCAGCGCTTCCGCTACGCGCGCGCGAGCCTCGAACGGCGGGCCTATCGTCGCTTGCTTGAATTGCACGATACGCACCGTTTCGGCGCCGCTGAATTGGCGGCGCGCCGCGAGGTAATCGAACAGGAGCTCACCGCGGACCGGATACGGCTGGAGAAATTCCTGCAACACGTGTTAAAAGCGAACGAGCCGACCGTGTCGCACGAAGAAGTGACCGCCGAGCTTGCCGCCGTGGCGGCATTTCGTTTCCCGGGTGAAGACGGCGAGGAAATCGTGTTACTGCATGACTTCGAATTCTCCGATCTGGTATTGTCCAAGGGCAGCCTCAATGCCGAGGAGCGCGCGCAGATTGAATCGCACGTCAGCCACACCTATGCATTTCTGAGCCTCATTCCGTGGACCAAAAATCTGGCGAACCTCCCGGCGATCGCCTTTGCACATCATGAAAAGCTCGACGGCTCCGGCTACCCGCGCCGTCTCGCCGGACAGGCGATCCCGCTACCGTCGCGCATCATGACGATCGCCGATATTTACGATGCGCTCACCGCGGGCGACCGCCCGTACAAGCGCGGCATACCCGAGGAAAAGGCGCTGGATATTCTGGCGGCCGAGGCCAAGGCGAGCAGGATCGATGCCTCACTCTACAAGGTGTTTGTTGAATCCGGGGCGTGGCGGCTTAATCACTGACCCCGCGGTTCGTGGCGCCGCTGCCGATTTCCGGTATAATCCGCGCCGCTAACATGCTATTGCTTCTTTTCGTTTCCGGCCTGGCTGAAGGACTTCGCCACCCAACCAACCCATGACTGCTGCAACCCACACGCACCCGAAAGGAAATGGCGCGAAACTGCGCGTCGGCGTGGCCGGCGTCGGCTACCTCGGACGCATTCATGCGCGCATCTATGCCGCCATGCCGGATGTCGAACTCGTGGGCGTAGCTGATATCGATGAGAAGGCGGCGCAGGAAATAGCCCAGCTACACGGCTGCCACGCGTATGCCGACGCCCGCGACCTGCTCGGCAGCGTGGACGCCGTGAGCATCGTGGTGCCGACGGTCTATCACAGCCAGGTGGCGAAACCCTTCCTCGATCGCGGCGTGCACATGCTGATGGAAAAGCCGATCGCGCCGACCTACGAAGAGTCGGCCGAGCTGGTGAAGCTCGCCGAACGCGCCGGCGTCATTTTTCAGGTGGGTCATCTCGAACGGTTCAACGCCGGGGTCATGGCCCTGGCCGCGCGCGTGCGGAACCCGCGCTTCATCGAGGTCCATCGC
>JAUSDQ010000204.1 GCA_030650525.1 Sulfuricaulis sp. | reverse complement strand
GCGAGGAGATGTGCATTTTCAGCCCGCCGATTCCGCAGGCGGGCCGTGCACACCGGCACTATCGGTAAAAAACGTGTTCGCCGATCCGCGCGACGGGTTTGTTGCCGCGGGCCCAGCTGGGCTGGATGTACGCGGCATGGTAATGCAGCGCGCCCGCGAGTGTCGGCGTATGGCGCCCGTAGTAAACCGCTTCGGCAACCTCCCAGGCGCGCCGGAAGGTTTCATCCTCGAGCGACGGCCGATCATCCAGCTCGTTCCAGGAGAAGGCGCTGACATAGCGTTTGCGCAGCGGATCCCAGTTCTTCTGATGCACCACGCCGCACACCGTGTCGGGGTAACGCCCCGAGGCCACGCGGTTCATGGTGACCTCGGCCACGGCGTATTGACCGGCCACGGGTTCGCCGCGCGCCTCGAAGTACACGTTGAACGCGAGACAAGTCAGGCTCTTCACGTCGTTTTGTCTGGAGAAAGCCGAGTGCATGAAATAACCGAACGTGGTCACGACCAGGCCGATCGCGCAGACGAAGATCAGCGGGGCCTTGTCCTGGGTGTACCAGTAAAAGCGCAGGGTTTGCCAGCCACGCGACAACAGCGGGGTGCGGCGATGGATGCGCGTCCTGGAAAAACGTTGCTTGTGCATGTCTCCGGTGTCTCTCCGCGCGGGGCCGGATGTCGTGCCTCCCCGCCCCAACACCCAAAGCTACAATCCCGTGTTCCACATCGCCAAGACAGCACGGACAAGTGGAACGGATGCCCGGATCGGTGGCGCGGTCTGCGTTGCAATCGACGGGGCGACTAAAAGCGTAGCAGCAAACCAGCGCGCTGGCCGCGCCCCGTTGCGAGCGGTAGAGTAGGATCCCTATGCCAACCGTGGTGGAAATCAAGGGACTGATCAAACGTTACGACAGCCGTGAAGTCGTGCGCGGAATCAACCTCAGCGTCCCGGCCGGGCGCTGCTTCGGATTACTCGGGCCGAACGGCGCCGGCAAGACCACCACGCTGCGTCTGCTGCTCGGCCAGTCGCCGCTGAGCGGCGGCGAGATCCGCGTCTTCGGCCTGCCGATTCCGCAGGCGGGCCGCGCGGTGCGGGCACGCACCGGGGTCGTGCCGCAGGCGGACAACCTCGACCCCGATTTCACCGTCGCCGAGAACCTGCGCGTCTACGGCCGCTACTTCGACATTCCGGCGGCCACGCTCGATCGGCGCATCCGCGAACTGCTCGAATTCGTCGGTCTGACGGATCGCGCCGATGCGCGCATCGCGACCCTCTCCGGCGGTATGAAGCGGCGGCTGACCATCGCCCGCGCCCTGGTCAACGATCCCGAACTCGTGGTGCTGGATGAACCCACCACCGGGCTCGACCCGCAGGTGCGGCACATGATCTGGGGACGGCTGCGCGATCTGCGCCAGGCCGGCAAGACACTGCTGCTCACGACGCACTACATGGAAGAGGCCGAGCGCCTGTGTGACGAGCTGGTGATCATGGATCAAGGCCGGATACTGGAACAGGGCGCGCCGGCGGCGCTGATCAAGAAACACGCGGAGCCCGAGGTGATCGAGGTGCGCGGCGAGGAGCAGCTCGCGCGCCGTGCGCTCGAATCCGCCGGCGCGGGACGCTTCGAGGCTATAGGCGATACCTATTACTACTACACACGCGATGCGCGTGCCGTGGTCAAGCAGCTCGAAGGCATGCCGGGGCTGACCTTCCTACACCGGCCGGCGAATCTCGAGGACGTGTTTTTGAAGCTAACGGGACGGGAGTTGCGAGACTAGGAGAAATTTTAATATTGAATCATTGTATGAATCCCCCTCACCCCAACCCTCTCCCTCAGGGAGAGGGGACAGTATTTGTAGGGTGGGCATCGCCCACCATGAACGTCTTCGATTAGCATGCGGCGGTGGGCAATGCCACCCTACATTTTTGAGATGACTTAAATAATTATGGAGAATCTTTTCCTTCCGCGTTTTCAGGGTGCCGCACTCGCCGTATGGCGGCGCAACACGCTGGTGTGGCGCAAGCTCATGCTGCCCAGCATACTCATCAATTTCGGCGAGCCGTTTCTGTATCTGCTTGGCCTGGGTTACGGCCTCGGGCTGTTCATCGGCGAGATGATGAACATGCCCTACCTCACTTTCCTCGCCTCCGGCATCCTCGCCTCGTCTTCGATGAACACCGCGAGCTTCGAGGCGATGTTCTCGGTGTACACGCGCATGGTCCCGCAGAAAACTTACGAGGCGATCCTCACTACTCCGCTCGAAGTGCAGGACATCCTCGCGGGCGAAATGCTGTGGTGCGCGACCAAGTGCGTCATCAGCGGCACGGCGATCCTGATCGTGGCGGCGCTGCTCGGCGCGGTGCACACCTGGCATGCACTGTGGGTGCCGCCGCTGCTGTTCCTGATCGGTCTGTGTTTCTCGGGCATGGGACTGATCATGAGCGCGCTCGCGCCGGGCTACGACTTTTTTAACTATTACGTCACGCTCGTGCTCACGCCGATGTTCATCCTCTCGGGGGTGTTCTATCCGGTAACTTCGCTGCCGGTGATGCTGCAGTCGCTGGTGCAACTGCTGCCGTTGGTGCACGCCGTGGACCTGATCCGACCGCTGGTGGCGGGGCTACCGCTTTCGAATGTGCCACTGCATCTGGCGGTGCTGGCGGGTTACGGCGTGGTGGGCTATCTGATCGCGGTGCGCCTGACGCGCCGGCGGCTGCTGGTGTAGCGGTCATGCCCTACCGCGAGATCGCCGATCTGCCGGACTCGGTGCGTAGTCATCTTCCGGTGCACGCGCAGGAAATCTACCTCGCGGCATTCAACAACGCCTGGGGAGAATACGCCGGCCGTGACGATCGGGAGGTCGTGGCGCATAAGGTCGCGTGGTCGGCCGTGAAAAGGCGGTACGCCAAAACGGGAAATGAATGGGTGAGGAAACGATGACCCGTCGACTCTCGCATTATCTCGACACAACATATTGTTATTTTTTTCCGCTGCGGGTACATTACGTTGTGAGTAAGATATAAAATCCCCAAGGAGTGGAATGCAGGCCGTCGAGGACCACACCTCCGTCGAGCCCGGGTTGATGCGTGCTTTGGCACGCCACCTGGAGCATCTCTACCGCCATCCGGACGGCGGCACACTACACCAATTAATTAATAACGCCCTGCTCCACTGCCGTAACCATGGTTACGTCAATGGATCGTGTATCGCCTATCTGCATCACCGGTTACTCGACTTTACCAAGGACCACGCCCAGCCCTTTCCTATCCGGATCCGCGCACGGCTCATTCAACAACACTTGGCAGTGTATTTACCCCGCCCCGAGCATCATGCCCCGGCCACGGCGGTGAATCAGACGAAGTTAACGCCATCCCCGGCCAGCCAGGCGGGCGTGAGCATCTCAGAGGATTTTCCGAAACACGACCAGCATCACAAAGTCAAAACCAAACCCACGGAGAGCACCGCGATGGAGAGTCGAGGCACACCCGACAATAATAATATCACGCTGGTGGCGCAGGCACGTGAAGCACAGGGCGGGGCCGGTCAAGCCAAGGCGCAGAATCTGGATGAACTCAGAAAAATCGTGACCAAAAGCATGGATGAGATAGTACGCGATCGCGAGGTGCTAACGCAGAAACTGTCGGATGCGAACACCTATCTCAAGATGATCGAAGCCGAGAGAGAGCAGCTGCGGGTCGATCTCAACAAGGCGCGTAAGCGCACCCGGACAAATGAAAAATTTCCCAAAAAACTCGGCTTGCCCAAGCGCGACGTTCTGATCTTGCAAATCAAGGCCGAGGTTGAACGCGTCAAACGGCACGGAAATTCTCTGGCGCTGGCGCTGATCGACATCGACAATCTGGAGACGATCAACAACCAGCATGGCCAGGAAGCCGCCAATGCGGTTCTGCATCAATATACCAGCGAGATCCTGGGAAGCTTTCGCAGCTACGATCTGGTGGCACGCTATAACAAGGATGAGTTTGCCGTATTGCTCCCCAACACCGACAAAGATAATGCGATGCGCGCGCTGGAAAAGGTGCGCAAGCGCGCCAGTGAATCGCATTTCACGCATAAGGGCAGGAGCTATCCTTTACCCGGCTTTGGCGGTGTTCTCACCTTTTATACGCCCGGCGAGGAATCGCACCAGATGTTGCGCCGTGCCGACGATGCCCTGGTCAATCTCAAGCTCAGGGGCGAGCGTCAGGTAGTGATCGTCTAACCGAGCCGGCGTTTTAGCATCAGTCCAAAGTCCGGGATCACCCAAGCTTCTGCTTTCCCGTGCCGACAGGCATTGCCAGCGGCGTTGCCTTGGCGCCGTTGACCTGAGCGCGTAAATACCAAAAGATAGCGATATTCTCCAATCGCCGGGCTTTAACCATGTCAGAAAAATATCCCATTGTCGCGGTCACCGGCTCCTCCGGCGCCGGGACCACCACGGTACGGCATGCCTTCCAGGATATTTTCCGGCGCGAGGGCATTTCAGGGGCCTTTGTCGAAGGCAATGCCTTCCTGCGCTACGACAGAAAGGAGATGGAACGCGTCATACGGGAGGCCCAGGCCCAGGGAAAAGCCCTGAGGCATTTCGGCCCCGAACTGAACCAGTTCGAACGGATCGAGGCCTTGTTCAAGGAATACTCCGAGCGCGGCACCGGCGAGGTGCGGCATTACGTGACCGAGAGCGAGTTCGAGCAGTTCGGACTGCCGCCGGGCACGTTCACTCCCTGGCGACAGATCCCGGTGGACACCGATCTGCTGTTCTATGAAGGAATGCATGGCGGCGTGGTGGCCCGCACCTGGACCCGGCGCAAGATGAGCCCGTCGCATAACCCGCGCGTCATCGAGCGGCGTAATGCCGAAGACGGGAACAACGGCGTGGATGTCGCGCAGTACGTGGACCTGTTGATCGGCGTGGTACCGGTGGTCAACCTCGAATGGATACAGAAAATCCATCGCGATACCAGTGTCAAGGGCCAATCCCCCGAGGCGGTCACCCACACCATCCTGCGGCGGCTGCGCAACTACACTTTCTACATCACGCCGCAATTCTCCCTCACCGACATCAATTTCCAGCGAGTCCCGGTGGTGGATACCTCCAATCCATTCATCGCGCGCGATGTCCCGACACCGGATGAAAGTATCGTCGTCATCCGTTTTCGCGAGCCCGCGAAGTTCCACTTTCCTAACCTGCTGCGCCGTATCCAGGATTCGTTCATGTCACGCCCAAACACCATCGTCATCCCCGGCGGCAAAATGGATCTCGCCATGGAAATCATCTGCACGCCGCTGGTTCATGAGTTATTGGAAAAGAAAAAAAATAAATAGCGAACGAAAAACGCAGCTTGTCGCTCCGGTTTCTTACTGCCGCGCCGGCTCGATGGTGGCGTCGAGATTGAGGTTGTCGCAGAAACCCGTAAATTCATCGCGCAACCGGCCAATTTTGACGCCGGCCGGAATACTCACCGTCATGTTGAGCGAGAACATGGGCGTGCCGGTGTGTGCCGCGGGATAGGTCCAGGTACTCAGCTCCTCGATATTTATCTCGCGGCTCGCAAAAAAATCGGCGATCTCACGGACAATGCCCGGATGGTCCATGGCCACCACGTCCACCACATAGGGAACCATGTCCTTGCCGGCGGTACGCGGCTCGGTGTGCTTGGCAAGGATGGTGAGCTCAAGTTTTTTTTCCAGCGCCGGAACCTGCCGTTCCAGCCGCGTGATGGCGCCCCAATGTCCGGACACCATCAGGATCAGGGCAAACTCTCCACCCAACACCGTCATGCGACTGTCTTCGACATTGCAGCCGCTGTCGAGGATGGCCTTGGACAGCTGATTGACGATACCGGGCCGGTCCTTGCCCAAGGCGGAGATAACAAAAAGTTTCTTCATACTCTGCACCATGCCATTGTCGAAAATAATTTTTTCCATGTTTCATGACCTTGGTCGGCGCGCCGATCCTCTGCCTTCAACCGCCCATCGGAGGATAGCGTATTTATAACGATCCCTGTATTACATTTCCTTGCCTAGCAGACTTCGTCTGCTAGTTTCAAATGTTTAACACTCACAGTTCAGCGATCAGGACCGGGCGTCGTGCCACCCAAGCACGACCCGCCGCCCGAAACAGAATGGACAAAATGCATCTCCAAGGAGGGAGAAATGAACCGCTTATTACTTCACGTTATCGGCAAAACCATCGCCTGCGTCTGGCTGCTTGTTGGCGCCAGTAACCTGTCAAATGCCTCAACAGCAGCTGTTTTCGAGCATGTTGGCACCATTATCGGACCGGCGGCCGGCGAGTCCACGCCGTTTACGATAGCCTCGTCCGGCTCTTACTTGGCCACGCTAACCGATTTGACGTTCTTCCCCGGCTCGTCTTTCGATGCCGTCGCGCTCGGAATCAGCACGAGTTCGCGCTTACTGGGTTCCGCTTTTCTGGTAACGCCGAGCACCAATGATTCCGCCTCGTTCATATTCGCCGCGACGCCGGGAAAATACTTCTCTAACGTCGCCGCGACATGCTCCGGCATCTGTTCTTACGGCGTAGCGATAATGGCCGTTCCTTTACCGCCGGCCCTGGGTTTGTTCAGCATTGGCATCGCCGGTCTGGCCATGGTGCGCCGGCGCCGGGTGAAGTATTCATGACTGGCGACGGGAGGTTAATCAGCGGGGATACTTCATCTCTTTAAGCACCAGTCTGCGCTTGCCGTCTTTCCACTGTGAAAAACACACAAGTTTTCCGGCGCCGTCGACGTCAAGATCGTAAACCGCGTCAGCCTCCTTGATTCTTTTGAGCTTGGCGTTGTCGTACACGAAAAAGAAATTATTTCTTTTTTCGTAGCTGGCGCCGGTGGCGATCTGAAACAGCACCCGATCGCCCTGCGCGTGTTCCACGCGCATTCTGGTTTGCTGGTAATTCTTCACGGGATAACGGTAAAGCAGCTCAAGCTTGCCGCCGCTGTAGCGCGCGAGATAGGCCTCCTGGCCGTAGGCCAGGAGCAGAATATAGGCGTTACCCGAGGCAAATGCGCCACGCAGGCTGTAGATCCACGTATCTGGGATATCGATGAGCTTGACCATCTCTTTGCGGCCGGCGTCCAGATACCAGACGTGGTTGTCCTGCTTCCAGTAATTCTTCTGCACGATGTATTTCCTGTCACCGACTTTGAAACCGTTGATCAATGCGTTTTCCAACACCGGCGGCGGAACGGACGGGAACGCCGCGGCGAATTCGGCGGCCTGCCCAGCTTCGCTGGCGGCCTCGTCGACAAGTGACAGGGGTTTCTTTTCAACCAGCCGGCCGGACTCGACATCGAAGACCAGATCAACGCCGTTGACATCCCCGTCGGAGATACTGGCCTGCAATGTTCTGACGTCGGTCCAGGCGAACCCGGCCACAAAACCCCGGTTGAAGGCAAACTCGCGCGAGGCCCTGGAATTGAGCAGTGTTTTAACCTGGAAATTTTTGAGCTCAAGGGCCTGGATTTCGGTAAATTCAGCGGACTTTTCCGAAACCTCGCGCGCGTAAGCCAGATAATGTGAATCCGGCGAAAAAAGTGGCTGCACATAGTCACCGTCTTCCAGGGTAAAGAGGGTTTTTCCGGTAGCGGTGATTTCACTCGACGGCAGCACCGGCAGCGAGGCAAAAGGATTTGCCCACGCCGGCGCCTGCAACATCGACACCATAACCAGTGACTGCGCCCAACGCCGCATGTTCATTCCCTGTCCGGCCAGTTGACGTGGTGTCAAGAGTATACCCCGTTTATAAATGGGTCCAAAGTCGGATTTATTCTAGCGAGCATTCTTCCGCCGGCCCAGAGCTTCCAGCCACATATCCACCCGGCCCCAGAGATGTTCACGCAGGCGCGCGTGCCAAGGGCGACGGCGCCAGTCTTGGTACAGACACTCAACGCTGTTCTGAAAATCCACTTCAAACATCGCGCGTGCCGCTTCGGCAAACCTCGCATCATCCACTTCCTGATTGGCCTCGAGGTTCCAGCGCAGGTTCCAGCGGTCCAGGTTGCTTGAGCCGATGGCAGCCCAGTTGTCGCAGAGCGCCGTTTTTGCGTGCAGAAACCGCGGCTGGTATTCAAAGATGCGCACACCGGCGCGCAGCAGGCCGGCGTAGAAGCGCCGCCCGGCATGACGGATCGCCGGGTGGTCGGTGTAGGGGCCGGGCAGCAACAGGCGCACATCCACGCCGCGTTGCGCGGCCTGCTTGAGAACGCGCCGGACTTTACGCGACGGCACAAAATACGCGGTGGCAATCCACGCCCGTCTTTGTGCATGGCGTGCACGGCTGTACAATGATCGCTTGATGTCCTGTTTGGCCAAGGCGCTGGCGATGGTAACGCGACCGCGCATGCCATCGTCCACCACCGGCGCCACCGTGGGGGGAAGATCGAGCGGTTCCGGCACGTGACGATTCCACAGGTCCGCAAACAGTTCCTGCCAGTCCTTGAGCACCGGGCCACGAATAAGCATGGCGGTTTCCCGCCAGCTCCGCTCGGGATGCTCCGGCTTGTCAAACTCATCGGTAATGCCCGCGCCACTGACAAACGCCACCTCGCCATCCACGATCAGCAACTTGCGGTGGTCACGGAACATATTACGCAGATACTTGCGCCAGCGGATCGGATTATAAAACCTCAAATCCACACCGCCCTGGATTAGCGTATCCCGGTCGTGCCTGGTAAGTCCCAGGGCACCGAAGTCATCGAGCAGCAGCTTTACGGCCACACCGCGGGTCGTGGCGCGAACAAAAGCGTCAATAAAGCGTTGCGCCACCACGCCTGACTCAAAGAGGTAAATCTCGAGCAGGACATGATGGCGCGCGCCTTCGATCGCCCCAAGCATGCGCGGGAAGAACCGCCGTCCGTCCACCAGCAATTCAAAACGGTTTCCGGGACGCCACGGGAATAGATACTTCGGGAGGATTTTCGATTTCATCCGCGGTTGCTTTGTCGTTACTTTCTCAAGGTTGATGCCGGATGCCGCGACCATGGCGCGCCCCGCACCACCCAGCGCGCGGCGCGTCGTCGCCAGCTACCCGACCTTCGGCAAACGTTTTATCGCTTCCGCCACCGCGGCTTCCGGATAGTCGTAGTCTTCGAGCTGACCGCTGAAATATTTGTCGTAGGCCGCCATGTCGAAGTGACCGTGGCCGGAGAGATTGAATAGAATGGTTTTACTCTCCTGGGTCTTTTTGCACACCAGCGCCTCGTCAATGGCGGCGCGCACCGGGTGACAGGATTCAGGCGCCGGGATGATGCCTTCGGTGCGCGCAAACATGACGCCGGCCTCGAAGGTCGCGAGTTGCGGCACCGCGACGGCTTCGATGAGCTGCTCGTGATAGAGCTGTGACACCAGCGGCGAGTCGCCGTGGTAACGCAAGCCACCCGCGTGAATTCCGGGCGGCATGAAATCGTGGCCCAGCGTGTACATCTTCATCGCAGAATTTTTATTCGAGGCATGTGGGTTCTCCGGATTAAATCGCCATCGTCATTACGTTGACCCGCCCTGGCCGAACTCGCTGAAAGACGAGTACTTAATACCAGAACCACGGTACGGTCAATGCAACAGTTATGGTAGTCTCACGGTACCGGGTCCACGGTCAGCTTGATAACTGCGCGTGCCGGAAAACCGGGGTCATTCCATGGCGTCGGCGGACTTTCCAGAATAGATATCTTCTAAGCGGAAACCCGCTCTAATATCCCGCCGGCACCGACCGCCAACAAACGAGAGAAGACACGCCGTGAGCACAAAAAATAATCAGCCTGACTGGGACAAGATCGCCGAGAAATTCGACGTGTGGCTGCCGCACATCGCGCCCGTCGGCGAGGAGTTGCTGGCCGCGCTGGAGGCAAAACCAGGCGACCGGATCATTGATCTCGCCTCCGGAACCGGTGAACCGGCGCTGACGCTGGCGCGGCGCCTGAAAGGACACGCCAACATTCTCGGCATCGACGCCGCGGACGGCATGGTGCGAGTGGCACAGGCCAAGGTAACAAAGGAGCGGTTGCCGGGGATTTCCTTTCAGTGCATGCCGGCGGAACAACTGGTGTTTAATGACAACAGCTTCGACAGGGCGCTGTGCCGCTTCGGCGTGATGCTGTTCACCGATCCGCTGCAAGGATTGAAGGAAATGCGGCGCGTGCTGAAACCGGGCGGCCGCTTTGCGCTGGCGGTGTGGAGCACGCCGGAAACCATGCCGACGATGCACTGGTCATACGAGGTTTTCTCGAAACGACTGCCGGAAGATCAGCACCCGCCTCTCGCCAAGATCACGTCGCTGGGCGCGCCCGGCCTGCTCGAAGACCTGCTGAACACGGCGGGATTTTCCAGCTTCTCCGTGGTGCGCAAGACATTCGATTATCAGTTCAAGTCATTCGACGACTACTGGGACACGGTCGAGGCCTCGGACATTCTGAAGCAACAGTATGACGCGCTCCCACAAAACGAACGCGGCAAGATACGGGATGAGGTCGGGCGGTTTGCCAGGGATTTCATCCACGATGGGCAACTGAGGATCCCGCACGAATATCTGGTGGCAGCGGGCGGGAAATAACACCACTTGCTTTTCCTTGTCGAACTCCATCGCCGCCGCAGGCGAGACACAACGATACCTACATGCCGCTCATATAAGTCTTGGCCTCTTCACCGGGATTGGGCAGACCGGCGACACGCCACGCGCCGAGGCAGCTGTGAAACAGGTCGTGAATCCAGTACTTGTCTTTGCCGTGGTTATGGCAGATGTGGCTCATGGCGGGAACAGCGCCAAACTTCGCGTAATGCTTCCGCAGGGAACGAATTACTTGCCAGTGCTCCTCGGTGAGCTGGCCGATGCCGTCGCGCCGCGCGATTTCCGCCGCGACCGCTTCGTTCCATAGCGCGGGATACTTCACCAGGCCGTCCTCGTCGAACGCGACTTCCAATTCCTGAATTTCAGGCATATGACACCTCCTTCCCGATTCCCTGGATGAAGTGACATCCAAGTGCATTATGCATCCAATTCAGGGAAGGCGCCCGGATAGTGACACGACGGGTGTGGGATTCAATGGCTGGTGCCGGAAGAGAATGGCTTAAAAAAAGCCAATGCCCGCGCACTTCTTGCCTGTTTTTTAAAACGGCTGGCTTGGATTATTCGACGTTCGGGCGCGCCACAGACAGCCTAGCCGCCTGTCATGGACATGAAGCGGATCACCTGCCGAGGCTTCTCGCGGAACTCGTGACGCTCGGGCTTGAGAGCGAGGGCGTCGATAATGGCGGCCTCGAGTTCGTCATCGGTGGCGCCGGCGCGCAGCAGCGGGCGCAGCCCGACCCTGTGATTTTGCCCAAGACACAAGTACAGCGTGCCGTCGGCTGAAAGGCGCACGCGGTTACAGCTCGCGCAGAAGTGCTGGGAGATGGGCGTGATGAAACCGATGCGAAGGGGGGTGCCCGCGACCTGCATGTAGCGCGCTGGACCGCCACCGAGCATCACGCCCGGGATAAGATCGAAACGGCTTGCGAGCCGGCGTTTCACTTTCTGCAAATCGAGATAATACCGTGTCGCCTTGCGCCCGGTGTCGCCCACCGGCATGGTCTCGATCAAACGCAGAGTGAAACCATGAACGAGACAGAACTCCACCATGTCCTCGAACTCGTCGTCGTTCACGCCCTTGAGCGCCACCATGTTGATTTTGATGGGCGCGAATCCCGCGCGCTTGGCGGCCATGAGGCCGTCGAGCACTTTGTCGAGGCGGCCGCCGGTAATCTCGGCGAAACGCCCGGGCTTGAGAGTGTCCAGGCTGACATTCACACGGCACACACCGGCCGTGTACAGCGCCTGTGCTTTTTGCGCGAGCAGTACCGCATTGGTGCTGAGAGAAAGATCGGCGATGCCGGGAAGCTTTGATAAGCGCGCGGCGAGATCGGGCAGGTCGCGTCGCACCAGCGGCTCACCGCCGGTCAACCGCACTTTACTCACACCCAGGCGCGCGAACGCGCCGATCGCGCGCTCGACTTCATCGAACGTGAGCCACTCGTCCGACTCCTCGAATCCGGTGAAGCCTTTCGGCAGGCAGTAGGTACAACGCAGGTTACAGCGGTCCGTCACCGAGAGCCGGACGTATTCTATACGCCGGCCGAACGGATCAATCAGCGCTGGTTTATTTTCACGCATGTTCTCCGTGCCTTGTCCGGGGGAAGCGTCTCTCCCGTTACCGTTACTTGCCTTTGGCCGCCTTGACCGGCACGGACCGGAAGGTGTTCTCCACGAGCGGTTTCGCGTCCACCTGCGGCACATGGCACTGGGTGCAATCGTAGCGGCCCATCCAAATATGCTTCAGCTTCTTGCCCTCGCGGTCACGGTAATGGCTGTCGCCGATCTTGGGTGATTTCTCCTCCTTGTAAAAAGGCCGGTCGTGGCACTCCAGGCAGCGGTTCTTCTTGAAGTCGATGCGGTAGCCGTCGATCTTGTGCGGGATCAGCGGCGGCTGCTGCTCATAAGTGCGCGCTATCTTTTCCTGCTCGCCCGGCGTCTTGCCGACATAAGGCTTGTCCTCGGGCGCCTGGTCGGGCGCGGCGACATCCTCTGTGCGCAGGGACTGCACCCCGGCAGTCTCGGCCCCGGTCAGCGGGGAGAACAGAGCGGCGGAGATCGCGGCCAGCAGAACCGCCAGGGTTATCGTCGTGGGCTTTTTCATGGGGGCAACCTCCATTATCTCTCTGGGTTGATTGATGCGTGGAAATTCGGCGTGCCGCCGGCGCAACGGCGGTGTTGTGCGGTGCTGTCCTCGCCGTCGGCGAGTGGCGCCGTGTTGCCGAAGCGCGTGCCGAACCCGAACACGTCCTTCGAACAAATGTCGATGCAGCGCCCGCAGTTCGTGCATGCCGCATCGAGGATCGCCGGCCCCACACCGTCCGCCGCGCCCTTGAGGGCGGGGCGAATCACCTGCGGCTCGGGGCAGACGTCGTAACAGTCGCCGCAGTCGTTGCACTGCGCGCGTTGATCGGCGCGCACGCGCACCAGGCTCTTGTATCCAAGCCAGCCGTAAAACGCACCGACCGGGCACAGGTTCCCGCACCAGCTGCGCGGGCTGACGAAGGCATCGAGCAGGAACACTGAGAGGATCACGACCCACGCGAGCCCGACGCCGAAGATGAGGCCACGGTGGAACATCGACACCGGATTGATAACTTCCCACGCCACCACACCCGCCACGGCCGAGACCGCGAACGTCATGATGAGCAGTCCCTGGCGTGTCGCGCGCGGCAGGCGCGACACGCCACGCAACCCCAGACGCTGGCGCAGCCACGCGGCGGCGTCGGTGACGAGGTTCACCGGACAGACCCACGAGCAGTACACACGTCCACCGACGAGGGCATAGAACACCGCGACGATGATCGCGCCCACGATCGCCGTGGCCTCCGGCCAGTGGCGCGCGGCGAACGACTGCAATAAAACATACGGATCGGTGAGCGGCAGCACCCCGAGCGTGAGACTTGAATTGAGATTGCCTTTCACGATCCACAGGCCCACGAGCGGGCCGAGAAGAAAGAGCGCGAGAACGCCGGCTTGGCTCACGCGCCGCGCGATAAGAAAGCGGTGCGCCTTGAACCAGCCCTTCGCCGCGATCGCGTCCTGTCCGGGCATCTTCATGGCTTCACCTCCGGCATGCGGCCGGGCAGATCGATCATTCCCGGCACGAGCTCGCCGCCGGCTTTTTCCTTTTCTTCCCAGCCGAGACGGTAGTGCGCGCCGGGCTTGCCGCGCGCGAGTGGCGCCGGCAGCACCTTGATCGCGGCCTCTTCGAGCACGCACGACTTCTCGCACTTGCCGCAACCGGTGCAGGCCTCGGCGTGCACCGTCGGCAGGAACATCGCGTGCTTGCCGCTGCGAAGATTATGTTGTGTCTCGAGCGTGATCGCCTTGTCGATCAGCGGACAGACGCGATAGCACACGTCGCAGCGCAGCCCGAGGAAGTTGAGGCAATTCTCCTGGTCCACCAGCACCGCGATGCCCATGCGCGCCTGGGTGATGTCGGTGAGCTGGTGATCGAGCGCGCCCGTGGGGCAGGCTTTGACGCACGGGATGTCCTCGCACATCTCGCACGGCACGCGCCGGGCGTTGAAGTACGGCGTGCCGGTGGCCGGGCCGTCTCCCAGACGCGTGAGATCGAGCGTGCCGTAGGGGCAGTCGCGCACGCACAACCCGCAGCGGATACAGGCGCCGACAAATTTTTCCTCCGGCAACGCGCCCGGGGGGCGGATCGCGTCGGCGGGATGGGGATGCGCACGGCGCGCGTACAGCACGAGCCCAAGGCCCGTAAGCACGGCCGCGCCCGTCACCCGCGCGGCGTCGATCAGGAACCGGCGCCGGCTGGCGAACAGCGTGCGGATACCGCCCTTTTCCACCACGATGCCTCCGTTACACCTTCACGATCTTGACCGCGCACTTCTTGA
>JAUSDQ010000200.1 GCA_030650525.1 Sulfuricaulis sp. | reverse complement strand
CTGGCGAGGTTCACTTGGGGCTGGTAATGCAGCAGGAGTTCATTTCTTTCAAGCACGTGGCGCAGGTCGTTTTCCAGCGCCAGATGCTCCGAGGCGGTGAGCGTCATGTCCGCCGAGTAGTACTGATAGCTTTCGCCGCGTTCCTTGGCCCGGTACATCGCAATGTCGGCGTTTTTCAGCAGCGTTTCGGGATCGCGTCCGTCGGTCGGGTAAAGGCTGGCGCCGAGGGCGGTGGCAAGATATAGATCGTGATCCCCGACATGGAAGGTGTGCGTGAACTGGCCGAGAATTTTTTGGATGATTTCGGCAACGTCGTCCGGATGCGCCAGGTCGGCGAGTGCCACGCAGAATTCATCTCCTCCCAGCCGCGCCACGGTGTCGCCCGGTCGCACGCATTCGCTGAGGCGCCCGCCCAGGGTTTTAATGGCCTGATTGCCGACGTCGTGGCCGAGCGTGTCGTTGACGTTCTTGAAATCGTTGAGGTCCAGACACAGTACCGCCACCTGACGTTTGTGACGATCCGCGTCGACGATGTTCTGCCTCAGACGGTCCAGCAGCAGGGTGCGGTTGGGCAGGCCGGTGAGTTCGTCGTAGTAGGCGAGGTAGTGAAATTTTTCCTGGGCCTGGATGCGCTCGGTGATATCGCAGTCGATGCCGCGGTAGCCCGCGAGCCGGCCGTCGCGGTCGAAGATTGGGACGCCGCTGGTCTCGAGCACCACCCGGCCGCCGTCCTTGCGGAGATTTGCGTTCTCCAGCCGTGCGAACGGCCTTTGCGCCGCCACGATTTCGGCGAACTGTTGGCCGACGCGCACCGCCTCGTCCGGCGGCATGAAATCGAAAGGCGTCTTGCCGATGATTTCCTCCGGCGCGTATCCCAGAAGGTCCTTGACCCTGGGGCTGGCGTAGGTGTACACGCCGTGCGCGTCCACTTCCCATATCCAGTCGCTGGTGGTTTCGACCAGAGACCGGAAACGCTCCTCGCTTTCTTTGAGCGTGAGTGCGGAGTGCCTGAGATCGGTGTCGCGGCGTTCGATGGTTTCCGCCATGTCGTCGAAGGCGTGCGCGAGCTGTGCGATCTCGCGCGCGCCGTCACGGATGCCGGTGCGCACGCCGGTTTCGCCCCGCGCCAGTTTCTGCGTCGCGCTTACGAGAGCCGTCAGGCGGCGCAGCAGAAATACATCGCCTCCGTACCAGGCCGCGAGCAGGACCAGGACGGTCACGAGCGTAAGCCCCGTGCCGACCAGAATCAGGGTACGTTCCACCCCCGCATAAACCACATGGTGCGGAATGCCGATAGCGATGAAGGCGCCGCCATCGGGTGCGTTGTGCCGCAGCGGCGCAAAGGCGTATATCCGCCTGACGCCATCCAGCCCGACGTCATCCACCGTCCCTTCTCCTCTGGTCTCGCGGATGGCGCGAAACAGCGCCGAGTCGGCATAAGAGACGCCGCCCCACTTTTCCGGTTCGGGGTAACGGTTGAGGACAGCGCCTTGGCTGTCCAGCAGGCTCAGCGTCAGGCCTTCGGGTAGGTGCTCCTCCTTCATCAGCGCGTTGAGCCAGGCGAGGTCCACCGCGGCGAACACGATGGCGCGCAGGCGCGCGCCGCTATCGTAATCCGGATACGCCAGCACCACCACCGGTTTTCCGGTGATGCGCCCAATCTGGTACTCGCCGATGGAAAACTCGCGCGTCGCCAGGGCCTTCCGGAAAAAGCTGCGGCCGGAGGCGTTGACAGGGTCCGGCTGAGGATGTGCGCTGCAGAAGATCGTCCCGTCCGGGCGGATGGCGCCGAGGTTGGCGTACGGCGCGTAGCCGGATTTTATCCGGCCCATGAGCGTGCTGCACGACTGGCCGCGGCCTTCCCGCACCTCGGGCAGGCGCGCCAGCGCAGTGAGCAGCTGGTGTGTGCTGTCCACGAGACGTGCATAATCCGCAGCCGCCAGGTACGCGAACAGGTGCATCTGCTCCCGTGCCGCCGACAGCGACTCGCGGCCGTGATGATGGGCGATGTACAGAATTAATCCCAGCGCCGGCAAAACCGCGAGCAGCACCAGCGCGATCAGCCGCGCGCGCACCCCGGATAACGCCGTTCCTGGCATTCGGTTCCCTCTCCTTGTTGGCGCGGTTGCCGAGGCGGCGGCCGTGTGCGGATCATGTCCGGCCGCGCCCCGTGTTACTGAATAACTATAGCTTCGATGGGGGATTGGCGAAGCTGATTTTTTTGTCCACCGCGCCAGGAGACAGGTGGTTACTATTTACGTTTTTTGGCGCGCGGTTTCGCCGCGGCCCGGCGCACGGTAAGGCGGCGGTCTTCTTGCAGCAGCTGGGCCATGGCCGCGGCGGGAACGGGCTTGCTGAAATAATAGCCCTGCATGCCGTCGCATTTGTTCGCGCGCAGGAAGTCGAGCTGTTTGACGGTTTCCACGCCTTCGGCAATGACCTTGAGTTCGAGACTGTGGGCCATGGCGATGATGGCCTGGGCGATCGCGGCATCGTCGGGGTCGGCGGGGATGCCGCGCACGAACGACTGGTCGATCTTGAGTGTGTCGATCGGAAAGCGCTTGAGATAGGAGAGCGATGAATAACCGGTGCCGAAATCGTCCAAGGAAAAGGAAACGCCATGGCCTTTCAATGCATTGAGTACGGCCAAGACCCCCTCGATATTGTGCATCAGTATGCCTTCCGTGAGTTCGAGTTCCAGGTAACGCGGCGTCAGGCCGGTTTCCTTTAATATTTCCTTGATCCGCTCCAGCAGGTTTTTCTGCATGAACTGCCGACCGGAGAGGTTCACCGCCACCTGCAAGCGGCCAAAGCCCGCGCGGTGCCAGGCCTGGGTCTGGGCGCAGGCTTCGCGCAGCACCCACTCGCCGATGGGTTCGATCAGGCCGGTTTCCTCCGCCAGTGGGATGAAATCCATGGGCGAGATCAGGCCCATGTCGGCGTGTTGCCAGCGGAGCAATGCCTCCATGCCGGTGATGCGCCCGGTTTTGAGGTTCACCTGCGGTTGGTAGTGCAACAGAAATTCGTTGCGTTCAAGCGCTTGGCGCAAGGCGGTTTCCAGCGTCAGCCGTTTGGCGGCCCGGACATTGAGTTCGGCGGTGAAAAACTGGAAGTTGTTCCGGCCCAGATCCTTGGCGTGATACATGGCGGCGTCGGCGTTCTTGAGCAGGTTCTCGATCTTTTTGTCATCATGCGGATAGAGCGAGATGCCCACGCTGGGGCTGATGAACAGCTCGCGTCCGCCGATGCGGAAAGGGGCGATGAACTGGTCCATGACCTTTTGCGCCACGCGCGCGACATCATCCACATGCGCCACGTTGGCGAGCACCAGGGTGAACTCATCCCCGCCGATGCGCGCGATGGTGTCGCCGGCGCGCAGACAGACCTTCAGGCGCTCGGCCACGGCCATGAGCAGCGCATCGCCCGCGTCATGGCCGAGCGTGTCGTTAATGATCTTGAAGCGGTCGAGATCGAGGAGCATGACCGATACCAGGCGGTTGTTGCGGTCGGCCTCGCTGGTGGCGATGTTCAGGCGGTCCTGCAGCAGGACGCGGTTAGGCAGGCCGGTCAGGGTGTCGTAGTGCGCCAGATAGTTGAGCCGTTCTTCCGTCCGCCGGCGTTCCGTGATGTCCTGGATGATGGCCACGAACAGCGGCGGCGACTCCTGGGGGAAAAACTGCAACCGGACCTCGACGGGGTAGAGGCTGCCGTCCTTGCGCTTGTGCGTGGTGACGAAGGTGAGCGTATCCAGTCGCCCGTGCCGCAGCGGATCGATAAGCTCATTGAAGCTTTTTAAATTGAATTCCGGTTTCAGGTCGAGCGCTGTCATATCCATTAATTCTTCCATGCTGTAACCCAGGTTAAGTTGGGCACCATGGTTCACTTGGACGAAGCGCAGGGTTTCGGCGTTGAACACGTAGATTTCGTTGGAAGATTTGTCGAGGATGCGGCCCAGGCGCAACACGGTGTCTTCGGTTTTTTTGCGGTCCGTGATGTCTTCAGAAATACCGAGCAGGTACAGCGGCTGACCTGTTTCGTCCAGGATGGGGATCTTTTTGGTGTGCAGGGTGCGCGTCCCCTTGTGTTTGGTATGGATGGGTTCTTCGGGAATTTCCTGCCAAGTGCCGCTGCTCAGGACTTTTCTGTCGTTGGCGGTAAAAAAATCCGCCTCACTCTTGGGGAAAAAGTCGTAGTCGCTTTTTCCAATCATGTCCTCGCGCGAATAGCCAAGCAGATCCTCCGCCGCCCGATTGAAGCGGACGAATTTGAGCTCCTTGGCCTCTTTGACAAACAGCATGTTGGGCAAGTTTTCCACGACGGAATTGAGAAAATGCTGCGTGCGTTGGTTTTCCTGTTCCGCCTGCATGCGCGCGGTGATGTCCTTGCCGGTGGAGACAAAATGGCTGATCCGTCCCTCCGGGTCCTTGATCGGCGTGATGGTCTTTTCCTCGTAATACAGGGTTCCGTCCTTGCGGCGGTTGGTGAAGATGGCGCGAAACGCCTGGCCGCGCTCGATCGTGTCCCACAGCCGTCGATAGAAGTCCGCATCGTGTTGGCCGGATTTAACGATGTTGGGTTTTTTGCCGACCGCCTCGGCGTTGCTGAACCCGGTGATCTGCTCAAATGCCTGGTTGACGTACTGGATGATGGCGTTGTGGTCGGTGATCATGACGGAGTCGGCGGTCTGGACGACCACGCTCGAAAATAAAAGCATTTGCTGTTCCGCGCGACGGCGCTCGGTGACGTCGCGCACCATCACAATCACTTCATCCTCCCCGGACGGCGCGATGCGCGCCTCGTAATCGCGCGCTTCGCCGTTGACGGGGAGTTGGTAGGCCTGGGTTTGGACCGTGGCGGTTTCGAACACCCGGCGAATGAGTCGCATCGACTCCTCGGCGACGTCGCGCGGCAGCACATCCAGGATTTTCTTGCCAAGGAATTCGCTCGGCGGAACCAGGGTGGGAAAGTCCTGCGCCGGTTTGTAATCGAGATACGTGCCGTCGCCGCGGATGCGGAACAGCAAATCCGGGATCGCCTCGATGAAGGCGTGGCTGCGCGCCTCAGCCTGGTTGCGCTCGGCGCGCGCGCGGTGATAGGCCAGCGTCAGCGCCAGCGCATCGGCGAAATGCGCGGCGATTTTCTCGTCCTCGTCCGCGAACGGCGTGTGATCGGTCTTGTCGCAGAGATAGACGCGCCCGTAGACCTGTCCCTCCTGCGAGATGGGCACGGCGAGCAGGTTTTTCATGGGCGGATGCTGCGGCGGGAAACCCACGGAACGCGGATCCTTTGACAGGTCTTCCACGCGCAGTGCGTGGTCTTCATTGATCACCACGCCGAGCAGGCCCTTGCCTTCGGGCCAGCGCCCGATGCGCGCCGCCTCTTCCGCGCTCACCCCGGTGTGGATGAATTGTTTGAGCGCGCCCGCGTCATCGAGCAGCCCGATGGCGCCGTAACGCGCGTGCACGAGATCAGCGAGCGCCTCGATCGCGCCCTGCAGCAGCGGTTGCTCCACGTCGTGAATCGCGAGCAACGACAGCAGCCGCAGCGAGGCACCGTGCAGCGCCCCGAGCCGCTCGGCGCGTTGCGCCAACAGCGCGTGGTCCTCCTCCAGCTCCTGCTCGAGTTGCTGCACCGCTGCGGACGGCTGGGCGCCGCCGAGCAGCGCCGTCAAGGCGGAAATATGTGTGACCGCGCCGATAAACTCGCCCGAAGCTTCGAGCACCGGCACGGCGTCGGCATGCGCCGCCGTCATGTGTGCGATCACTGTCGTAAGCGGCGTCTCCGGTGTCACCGGCGCGGGTTTTGGCTTGGGCAAGAGATCGGCGAAGATGCGTTCCGGGTGGCGCGCGATCTGGTGTTCGCTCACGAGCGCGCTGAATGCATCCGGCGCGCCATCTCCCTTCGTGGTGAAAACCGCATACAGCAGCGGCCGTCTTGGCCCCGCCGGCAGGGTCGGCCGCTCTTCATCGAGGACCTTGATGACACCCTGGACGAGTGCGTTGCGTGCGGTGAGTATGGGACTCAGAGGTGGTGATCCTCGACGATTACCTCGGTCTCGAGGTCGAGGTGCAGTACCTCGTGGTCCGCCATCATGGATTTGATGTGGGTGCGCACGAATTCGATCAGCTTTTCCCGCGGTACGCGTCGCAGGATAGCGGCGCGCACGAGGATATCACCGATGATGTCATCATCCTTGATCTCAATGTGCTCGAAGGGCTGAGTCGTGAGCAAGGAGAGCGCCTTGCGCATCGCGACACACCCGATGGGCGATTTCCGCCCGAGGATCAGCGCATCGTGAATTGGTGGAACTGAGAACTCACGGACACGCGCCTTGACCGAATGCTTGGTTTCCTTAACCGGCATGGTTCAGCTCTCCCAGGTGAGCAGGCGATCATAAATATTTTCAGATCTTCCCACACAGTCCACATGGGAATCGAAAGTGTGGGATTTGTCAATCTATTAAATTTGTCAATCTCACCTTCAGCGTCGGAGTCTGATGTTCTATCCAGCTGAGATTAAGGGCGGCGCGGAGATTTAGCCTGTTTTTTGCGTGATCTCAGGACGGGTTTATTGATGCCGCATTTTCCCATCCGGATTCGTTGCCAGTCCATCAGCAGCTCGGTGAACGTCACGGTCGCGAGCGGCTCGCTGCAGAAATAACCTTGGGTGATGTCGCATCCCTGTTCACGCAGGAACTCCAGCTGTTCGTTGGTTTCGACGCCCTCGGCGATCACCTTGATACCAAGCGTGTGCGCCATGACGATGATGGCGCGTACGATGCCCGCGCCGTAGCGGTCCTGGTTGATGTCATTCACGAAGCTGCGGTCGATTTTGAGAAAATCGATCGGGAAACGCTTGAGGTAACTCAGTGAGGAGTAGCCGGTGCCGAAGTCGTCCAGGGAGAACAGCACGCCCAACGCCTTCAGCTCTTTCAGGATTTTCTCCACCGCTTCCATGTCATGCATCAGCAGGCTTTCGGTCAGTTCGAGGTCGAGATACTGCGGTTCCAGGCCGGTTTCCCGGAGCGCCCGTTTGACGGTTTCCGCAAAATTTTTCTGCTGCAGCTGAACGCTGGACAGGTTCACCGCCACGTGCATCGCCGGGAAACCGGTACCGTGCCAGGTCTTGATCTGGGCACAGGCCGTGCGCAGCACCCACTCACCGACCGGTACGATCAGGCCGGTCTCCTCCGCGAGCGGAATGAAATCCATCGGCGCTATCAGGCCGAATTCCGGATGCTGCCAGCGCAACAACGCCTCCATGCCGGTAATCTTCCCGCTCTGCATGTTCACGAGCGGCTGGTAGTGCAGGATAAATTCCTCTTTTTCCAGCGCACGCCGCAATCCGGTCTCGAGTTCCAGCCGCCGTGCCGCGCGCACGTTGAGTTCCGGGGTGTAGAACTGAAAGTTGTTGCGCCCCAGTTCCTTGGCGCGATACATCGCAATATCGGCGTTCCTCAACAGATTCTCTGGATTGTTGTCGTCGAAGGGATAAAGCGTAATACCGACGGAGGGGCTGATGAACAGATCCCGGCCGCCGATGCGGAACGGCGGTATGAACTGATCCAGAATTTTCTGCGCCACGCGTGTCACGTCGTTAATGTGCGCAATATTGCCCAGTATCAGGATGAATTCGTCCCCACCCAGTCGTGAGATGGAATCGCCGGGGCGCAAGCTGGCCTTCAGGCGCACCGCGACTTCTTTCAGCAGCGCGTCGCCCACGTCATGCCCGAGGGTATCGTTGATGTTCTTGAAGCGGTCGAGATCGAGGAACATGACGGCGACCAGGCGTTCGCGGCTTTCGGCCTCAAGCATGGCACGGTAAAGACTGTCGTTGACCTGCTGGCGATTGGGCAGACCGGTGAGCGAATCGTAATAGGCGAGATAGCGCAGACGCTCCTGCACCTGTCGGTGTTCGGTGACGTCCTGGATGGTTCCGAACAGGTAAACGGCAGCCCCGTTTTTGTCAAAGGTAATCTCAGCCTCTGAGTGCACTATGCGTTCCGTGCCGTCGGGCTGCACGACGCGAAAGTCGCTGCGGTAGGGTTGCTTTTCGGAGACGGCCTGGTTGACGGTGTCGATGACGTTTTGACGATCGTCCGGATGCACCGCGTTGAGAAACGCCGCAAAAGTCGGACTGGACTGCTGCGGATTGAGGCCAAAGATGCGGTACACTTCCTTGGACCATCGCACTTCATTGGTGACGATGTTCCTTTCCCAGTTGCCGATGTGGGCCATGTGCTGGGCGTAAGCCAGGCTCGCTTCGCTCGCGCGCAATGTGTCTTCGGCTTTTTTACGTTCGGCGATGTCCTGAATGATGGCCACAAACACCGGCGGATGCTCGTTTCGTGAAAGATGCAAACGGACCTCCACCGGATACAGGCTGCCGTCCTTGCGTTGGTGGGATGTTACAAAAGCCAATGTTTCCTGAGCGCCACGCCGCAATGGATCAATGAGGTCATTGAAACTTTCATGGTTGAACTCCGGTTTCAGGTCGACCGGGGTTTTCTCCCTTAGCTCTGCCATGCTGAAACCCAGGTTAAGCCGTGCGCCTTTGTTCGCCTGTACAAAGCGCAGAGTAGCGGCGTCGAAGACGTAGATCTCGTTGTGCGAGTCATCGAGAGTGCGGCCCAGGCGTGACAGCAAATCCTCGGTCTTTTTCCGTTCCGTGATGTCGCGCATGGCGGATAAAAAGACCTTCTTGCCGTCTATTTCGAACACACGAGCACTTACCTCGATCGGCATGACTGACCCGTCCTTGCGGCAATGCGCGGACTCGAAGGTGAGTTGGCCTCTTTCCAGTATCTCCCGCATTCGGGACGGTATGAGCTTGGCGCACTCCGGTGTATCGATTGTGCGCAGATCCAGCTTCATCAATTCGTCCCGGGTATAGCCGCGCGACTTCCAGGCGGTTTCGTTTGCATAGATGATCTTGCCTGCTAAATCGAGGACAAAAATCGACTCGCTGGTATTGTCCAGAAGCCGCGCCTTCATCAGAATCTCTTCCTCGGCCTGTTTCCGCTCGGTGATGTCCTCGGCAATGCCGGTAACGCGGTACACCTTTCCGGACTTGTCCCGGATCGGGAAGCCGCGGTCGAGTATCCAGCGCAGCGAACCATCGGGGCGTACGATGCGATATTCCTGGTGGTATTCACCGCTGGCATGATGCTTTAGCGCGGCTTGCAGCACGCGTTCGCGGTCTTCGGGATGGATGCCCTCAACCCAATTGCGCGAGTTGTTGTAAAGGTCCTGACAGCGGCGCCCCCAGATTTCTTCATACGCCGGGCTGATGTAAATCATCTTGTCGATGGCGGGATCCGTCATCCAGAAAACTTCCTTGGCGTTCTCCGCCATCTGACGGAAGCGCTCCTCGCTTTCACGCAGCGCCAATTCCTGATGCCGGTGCTCGAGTTCCGCCGCGGCACGCCCGGCGCAGATCTTCAGAATCGCCTCGGCGTGCTCCGGATCGGTGAGTGGTTTGGTGTCGAGCAGCGCGAGAATGCCAAGCGGTTTTCCCGCGGAGTTAAAGAGCGGACTGCCGATGTAGCTCTCGATTCCCATTTCAACCAGCATGCGATCGTTGGGAAACAACCGCTGAACCCCCTGGGTGTAGAAGCAGATTTTCTTGCCGACGATATTTTCACAGGGCGTGCCGGAAAGCTCATAGACAAAGTTGTCGATCGATTTTTCACCGGCATTAACGGCCACGGTCCGGATGGCGTGGCAGCTCGTGTCAGTGACCTCGCCCACAAACGCAAAAGCCACTCCGAGCGCCTTCCCCAGATTCAACACCAGTTCGCGAAAGAAAGAATCGCCCGTGATCGCCGACAGCGTCTGGGAAACTTCCGACAGTGTCTTAGTGCTGCGCTCACGCTCAATCTGACTGCGGTGGTAGCCCAGCATTTGAGCGAATGCATCCGCAAAGCGGGTGAGTAAATGTTGGTCTTCTTGAGTGAAGGCCGAGCCGTCATTCTTCTCGCTCAGGTACACTCGTCCATAGATCCTGCCCTGGTGCGAAAAATTAACGGAAAGCAGACTTTTCATCGGCGGGTGATTGGGTGGGAAGCCCGCGGATCGCAGATCTTGGTGCATGTCATCAAGACGCAGCGGGGTGGTTACTCCCAGCAAACCGCGGCCTTCCGGCGGATGGCCGATACGCGCGGCCTCTTCAGGGGTGATGCCGGTGTAGACGAACTGCTGGAGTTTTCCGGCTTCGTCCGTGAGCCGGATGGCGCCATAGCGCGCCTGCAGGATTGCGGCGAGCGTCTCGAGACCACTCTGCAGCAGGTCTTCCTCGAGCCGAGCAGTGGCGAGCAGGCTCAGTAGGCGCAGCGTGGCTTCATGCAACACCTGACTTTGTTTGTGAGTTTCGTCCATCGGTCAAGAATGAACCCCGAAGCCAGCCGTTGTCGTACGATGGGACAAGAGCCCGAAACAAGAAGCTGTCGGCTGATCTTTGCCCTTGATTTAACTAACAGGTTAGTCCAGCAATTACAATTACCATGCCGCCGATCGCCCACACAAGCGAATGTGCCGGCCGGGGAATATCGCCGCCGGCGTGTCGCGCCACCTGCTTAAAAAGTCTTTGGCTTTTATGAACGGTCAGAGATTCGAATCCCCGGAAACCCCAGCCAAACAAAAAAAGCCCCAAGCGGGGCTTTTTTTGTTTGGCTGGCGCGCCCTAGAGGATTCGAACCTCTGACCTTCAGCGTCGGAGGCTGACGCTCTATCCAACTGAGCTAAGGGCGCGAAATGAGTTGATCTAGGTCATTTCCCAAATGAAACAGGGATGTAAGCATACCTGTCGGTAGAGGTAGCGTCCATCAGGTGGAATAAGGGGGGCTTTTTCCGAATCAATATTAGGTTATACTAATACATCTGAATTTCGGTTTCCGCCATTCGGCGGATGAATACTTCAACATTGAAAATGGGTAAGGGTAAATCATGACTGATCGTTCATTTCTGAAATCGTTCGCGGGCCTGATCGCCGCGCTGGTGGCGCTGACGGTGATTCTTTTTATCGTCGCGCAGACGGTCGGTGGCAAGTCGACCAAGGCCGTCGAAGCCACGGTGGATGCCAAGGCCGTTGCCGAGCGCATCAAGCCTGTCGGTGAGCTGACCGTCGGCGCCGTCGAAGCGGTCAAGGCCACAACGGCCGCTGCGTCCGTGATGGATGCCATCATTCCTTCCGCGAATGCGGCGGGTGCGGATGACAAGGGCAAGAAGATTTACGACGCCACTTGTGTCGCCTGCCACGCGGCCGGTGTCGCCGGTGCGCCCAAGTTGGGTGACAAGGCTAATTGGGCAGCGCGCATCGCCCAGGGCGCGGATAAGCTGCACACCCATGCGATCAAGGGCTTCCAGGGCAAGGCCGGCATGATGCCACCCAAGGGCGGCAACATGAGTGCCAAGGATGAAGATATCAAGGCCGCCGTGGATTATATGGTTTCGCAGAGCAAGTAAGCTTCAGCTGTTTTCGGTAATAAAAAAGCGGCCGCCAGGCCGCTTTTTTATTTGTCTCAGGTAAGTGCTCCGTTGCGATCAAGACAACGATACTGCACCGCCTCCGCCAAATGCGCCGGAAGGATTGCTTCCTGCGCCGCCAGATCGGCGATGGTACGCGCGACTTTAAGAATACGATGATAGGCGCGCGCGGAAAACCCCAGCCGGTCGATCGCCTGTTCGAACAAGCGCCGTCCGGCTTCGTCCAAGCGGCAGAATTCCTCTATCTGTTGGTTGTTGAGCACCGCGTTGGCGCCGCCGCTGCGCTGAATCTGCCGTGCGCGCGCCGCTTCCACCCGCGTTTGCACCGCCGCGGATGTTTCCGCGTCATGGGTTTTTGGATTTAGTAACAACTCGCGTGGCACGGGTGGAACTTCAATGTGCATATCGATGCGATCCAGCAACGGCCCGGAAATACGCGCACGGTATTGGCTGACCTTGTCCGGCGTGCAACGGCAGCGCCCGGAGGGATCGCCGTAGTAGCCGCAGGGACAAGGATTCATGGCCGCCACCAGCTGGAAGCGGGCGGGAAATTCCGCCTGGCGCGCCGCGCGCGAGATGGTGATGGTGCCCGATTCCAGCGGCTCGCGCAGCACCTCGAGCACGCGCCGGTCGAACTCCGGCAGCTCATCGAGAAACAGCACGCCATGATGCGCCAGTGAAATCTCGCCCGGCTGCGGGTGACTGCCGCCACCGACCAGCGCCACGCCGGAGGCGGTATGGTGCGGCGCGCGGAACGGTCGCTGTTTCCATTGCGCCAGGACAAAGCGTTTATGCAACGACTGAATCGCGGCGGTCTCGAGCGCTTCGTCATCGCCCATGCGCGGCAGGATGCCGGGCAGGCGTGCGGCCAGCATGGTTTTGCCGGCACCCGGCGGGCCGATCATCAGCAGACTGTGTCCGCCCGCCGCCGCGATCTCCAACGCCCGGCGCGCCTGATGCTGTCCCTTGATGTCACGCAGGTCAGGCGTCTCCGCGGATTCGGACCGATGCATTTCCGGTTTCTGGCGCTCGAGCAGTTTCTCGCCGTTCAGATGCGCGGTCACCTCAAGCAGGTGTTTGGCCCCGCGGATATCGGCGCCGCCCGCCAGCGCGGCCTCCAGGGCGTTGACCGCCGGCAGGATCAGCGCACGCCCGGTCTGGCGCGTTTGCAGCGCCACGGCGAGCGCGCCGAGCACGGACCGCAGTTTGCCGATGAGCGCCAGTTCGCCGATAAATTCGTATTTGTCGAGCTCCCGGGTCGAGACCTGCCCGGAGGCGGCGAGGATGCCGATAGCGATGGGCAGATCGAAACGACCTCCTTCTTTAGGAAGATCGGCCGGCGCGAGGTTGATGGTGATGCGCTTGGCGGGAAATTCAAAACGCGCGTTTTGCAGCGCGGCGCGCACCCGGTCCTTGCTTTCCTTCACCGCGGTTTCCGGCAGGCCGACGATGGAAAGATTGGGCAGGCCGTTCGCCAGATGCACTTCCACCGTGACCGGCGGTGCCTCCATGCCTATCTGGGCGCGGGAGTGTACGACAGCGAGCGACATGATGTTCCCTGGATTAAAGAAGACAGAATTTCACAGGATTGACAGGATTACGCAAGATTAACAGGATTAAAACAAACGGATTAAAACAAACCGCCGAAAAATAATCCTGTTAATCCTGTCTAACTTATTTCTTCAGCTTTTGTTCCAGTTCGGCGATGCGTTTTTCGAGTTCCTGCAGCCGCGCGCGCGTGCGCTGCAGCACTTGTTCCTGGACTTCGAGTTCCTCGCGCGTGACCAGCTTCAGGCGGTCGAACACGCCTTGCATGGCCGCGTGCAGATTTTTTTCAGTGCCCCGCCCGATATTTTGTGGCAGCCACTCGCGCAATGAGGTGAGCACCTGATCGATGATTTTCTTATCTACCATGGTCGTCTGTGAGCAACCGCCGGTTGTTGTCTGTGGCGCGTCTTAGCATCGCAGGATTGTACTAAATGTGACCGGGCAAAACTGCTGACCTGTTAGCGGGCCAGTATAGGGTTTTGCAAATAACAGGCATACCGTAGAATCCGGGCACATGGAAAATGGACTTTTGACGCTGTTGTCGCTGGGTTTGGGTTTGGGCCTGCTGCATGCCCTGGATGCGGATCACATTCTGGCGGTGTCGGGATCGATCGGCGCCCACCCGGGTCACGCGGCCGGCCGGCGATTCTGCCTGCGTTGGATGGCCGGCCATGGTCTGGTCTTGTTGCCGATCGGCGCGGCGGTGCTGTGGCTGGGCATGGTGCTGCCCGCGGCCTTCAATACCTACGCCGAGGGACTCGTCGGCCTTGCGCTGCTCGTGATTGCCGCCGTACTGATCGGCGTATTACACGGTGCCGCCGGTTCCGCGCCATTACTGGCGTTGTTGCCGCGCGCGCGCGCCGGCCTGGCCGTCGGCGCCTGGGGATGGGGGCTGGTTTTCTTGTATGGCGTCACCGGTCGTTAACACGGCGGGCGCCGGGTGGCTGGCGGAACTGAAGCTTGGGTTCACGCACGATGGCGCGCGCACGGTGCTGGCGCAACGTGCGCACCGTGGCCCGCTGCAGGTGCAGCGCGCGTTTTATCCCGAGCCCCATGGCGCCTGCCAGGTTTATCTGTTGCATCCCCCCGGCGGCGTGGTCGGCGGCGATGAACTTTCCATTGACGTGAATCTCGCCGAGCGCGCGCAGGTGCTGGTGACCACGCCCGCCGCCGGCAAATTTTATCGCAGCAGCGGCCTGACCGCGCGCCAACGCCAACATTTGAAACTCGCACCGCGTGCCGCGCTCGAATGGTTTCCCCAGGAGAATATTCTGTTCGATGGCGCACGGGTGACGTTGCAGACGCGCGTGGAGCTGTCCGCCGACAGCTCATTTATGGGCTGGGAGATTATCTGCCTTGGCCGACCCGCCAGCGGCGAACGCTTTGCCACGGGCGAGGTGCGCACGGGTTTCG
>JAUSDQ010000199.1 GCA_030650525.1 Sulfuricaulis sp. | reverse complement strand
ACGCTGCAGGCGCTGATTGCCATTTACGACAACTGCAACAGCCTGCACACCAACGCGTTTGATGAGGCCATCACCACGCCGACCGAAGACTCGGTGCGCCGCGCCATGGCGATCCAGCTCATCATCAACCGCGAATGGGGCCTGGCCAAGAACGAGAACCCGTCGCAGGGCGCCTTCATCATCGAGGAACTGACCGAACTGCTGGAAGAAGCCGTGCTGGCTGAGTTTGAACGCATCGCCGAGCGCGGCGGCGTGCTGGGCGCGATGGAGACCGGCTACCAGCGCGGCAAGATCCAGGAAGAGTCGCTTCACTACGAAACGTTGAAGCACGACGGCACGTTGCCTATCATCGGCGTCAATACGTTCCTCAATCCGCAGCCGGTCGAGGCCGCCAACGCGATCCCGCTGGCGCGCTCGACCGCAGAGGAAAAGCAAAGCCAGATCCGGCGGCTGCGCGAGTTCCAGCAACGCCATCAGAAGGAAGCGCCGGCGGCGTTGCAGCGCCTGCGGCAGGTCGCGATGGCCAATGGCAACGTGTTTGCCGAGTTGATGATCGCGGTGCGCACGTGTTCGCTCGGGCAGATCACCAATGCGCTGTTTGAGGTGGGAGGGCAGTACCGCAGGAATATGTAGCAGCCGGAACAGTCGGCGGTGCGCAAGGATTTTGTAACCCTTGCCGCGCACAATCGATAACCGATAACATTCACGTTATCCGAGTGCATGCTGGAGGAGTCTGGCGATGCCAGAAGACCAGGGACCCGCCAAGAAATAGGAGTAACGACTCAGGCCTGGTCGAGCGGCGGCCAGGTTCGCGCTCCTATCATCGGCGATCCGGGCATGTGGATCGTCGCTTGCACGATTTTGCCTGTCCATTCCTTCGGGTCGAGGGCCTCCCTCTCCTCGGGACCCTCGAAATGCTCGAGCCGGGCCGCCAGTGACGTGAATTCGTAAAGAATTCCGTTCTTCGGCCAGCCTGCAACCGCGATGAGCTTTCGCGCGCCGATCGCGCCCGGAATGCGTGCAATCGCGGGCAAACGGTTCTGCGCATACCACGCGCCGAGCGCGAACTCGTCTTCGACGCTGCGCATCCGAAAAGCGCCCATCTGGATTGCAGGCCCTGGGGGGCCGCCGGGAATCCGCCGCCCGAACTCTGGACCATTGACACGCGCCTCCTCCATAAAGATCGCGCTCACGACGTCGCGCCGCTGAGCGAGGCGCTTGGCGACCCCTTGCGGCCAGGTCAGCTCCATCACATTGGGAGCAAAGAACGTGTGGGGCGACGGCGCTCCGACCAGCAAAAGGAATTGACCGCCGCAGGCGACATCCTCCCCGGAGCGCGCCAGTATGTTGCAGAGCTCCCGCGTTGCCTCGCCGCCACCTTCATGTGCATAGTGCGCGACCCACGAGAACCCGTGTCGCTGCTTTAGGTGGGGTAGATACTCAGCATGAAGCCAGTCGAGGAAGTCTGCCCGATCATCGTTGTCGAGGTTGTACCAAGTCGCCCAGATACCGCTGTCCATCTTCCCTCCTTGGTCGCGTTCCGATTCATCGGAGAGCGATGTTAATCCACGGTAACTACTCAGGTGGCCATCATCCTGATGCCACCAACAGGACGATACTCTACCCCCTCCGTGTCAAGGCAAGCAAGAAAAAATATCAATGGTGCGCTAGAAATGATTTGATCTGCTGAACCGGATCAGGTTTGCTGATTCGCGGGATCCGGGCCGCCATCGCGCGCCCGGCCCTGCGTGGCGGCAAGCCGCTCCGCGAAGCTCACGAAGTAGGAGAGACTCTGCGGATTGCTCATCGAATCCCGATTCACCACCTTCTCGACCGGCTGACCGAGCAGCAGCTTTCTCACCGGCAACTCGAGCTTCTTTCCGGAGAGCGTCCGCGGTATCTCGTCGACCTGGAAGATCGCGTTGGGAATGTGGCGGGAGGAAAGGGCCTCGCGGATGCGTTCGGTGATGCGCGCTTTCAACTCCTGGGTGAGTTTGCAACCCGGGCGCATGACGACGAAAAGTGGCATGTACGACTCCCGCCCGAGGTATTCGAGGTCGACCACCAGGCTGTCGACAATCTCGGGCAGTTCCTCCACCGCTCGATAGAGCTCGCTCGTCCCCATCCGAATCCCCTGGCGGTTGATAGTCGCGTCGGAACGACCGTAGATGACCGCACCACCGCGCGGGGTGAACCGGATCCAGTCGCCATGACGCCAGACCCCGGGATACATGTCGAAGTAGCTGTCGCGATAGCGGGCTCCGCCCTCGTCGTTCCAGAAGTAGAGCGGCATGGATGGCATCGGCTCGGTGCACACGAGCTCACCGACCGCGTCCGATACGGAGGCGCCCGCCTCGTCGAAAGCATCCACCTTGGCGCCAAGGCAGCGACATTGGATCTCGCCCGCGAAAACCGGCAGGATTGGTACCCCACCGACAAAGGCGCTGCTCAGATCGGTCCCGCCGGAAATCGATGTCAACCAGACGCCCGGCCGAACGCGCTCCTGGATCCAGTGGTAGGCCTCCGGCGGCAACGGCGAGCCCGTCGACCCGATCGCGCGGAGGCGCCCAAGGTCAGCGATGTCCGCCGGCTCGATGCCCGCCTTCATGCAGCCCGTGAAGAAGGCAGCACCGGCGCCGAAGAAGGTCGTACCTGTTTCGCCAACGAAGCGCCAAAGCGTCCCCAAGTCCGGCCAACCAGGGCTGCCGTCATACAAGCAGATGGTCGCCCCTGCGAGAAGGCCGGAAACCTGGATGTTCCACATGACCCACGCGGTGCTCGAAAACCAATGGAATCGGTCACCAGCGTCGATGTCATTGTGCAATCCGATGAGCTTGAGATGCTCCAGCACGATGCCCCCGTGCCCCTGGACGATAGGCTTCGGCAGACCGGTCGTTCCCGACGAATAGACGATCCATAGCGGATGATCGAAGGGTACCTGTTCGGAATCCAATGGAGCACCGGTGCTCGTCGCCGCCGCCCATTCGAGCAGGTTGCGCACTGTCTGCACCTCGCCGACAGCCACGCCGTCGGAGGCGCCATCGCGATCGCTTACCCTGACCAGGGTGTTCACGCTTGGAAGCTCCCGCAACAGATGCGACACGACTTGCCGTCGATCGTAGTGTTTCCCTCCGTAACGATAGCGGTCGATGGCAATCATCGCCTTGGGTGCGATTTGCCGGAACCGGTCGAGCACTGCGACGGGACCCATGTCAGGCGAGCAGACGGACCACACGGCACCCAGGCTCGCGACGGCGAGAAAGGCGATCACCGTCTCGGGCACGTTGGGCATGTACGCGACCACGCGGTCACCGCGGCACACGCCCACACTCCGCAGGGTGGCGGCGAGCGACGCAACGCGCCGCTTCAGGTCGCTCCAACTGACATCCACCCGGTTGCCACCCTCGTCCCGAAACACGATAGCAGGTTGAGAGCGGCTGACGTCACGAAACACCTGATCGACGTAATTGAGTCGGGTTCCAGGGAACCAGACCGCACCAGGCATCCGTGCCTCGACCAGCACGCGGTCGTACGGCACCGACGCACGAACGTCGAAGTAGTCCCATATCGACGCCCAGAACGCCGGAAGATCGGTCACCGACCATCGCCAGAGGTGGTCATAGTCGTCGAATGCCAGACCGCGCTGCCGCTGCAGCCAGTTCATGTAGTGCGTGATGCGCGCGCGGCTGCGGACCGCGTCCGTCGGTTCCCAGATCATTTGTGCGTCCACAATCGCTCTCGTCGTCTGCTGCGTTGTTTGTCCCCGCATCGAGTCGCTATTTCAGCGCGAGAAATAGAAAATCAATGCGCCCGTCG
>JAUSDQ010000189.1 GCA_030650525.1 Sulfuricaulis sp. | reverse complement strand
CCGCATACCGGCGAAGACACCGTGCCGGTTATCATCCTGACGCAACGCGTGAAAGAGAAGAATATGAACGATGCGATTGCGCGTATTGAAAAGCTGCCCTCAATCAAGGGACATGTGGCGCGCATTCGTCTTGAGCACCTTCGCGCAAACTGGAACTAAAAAATCAAATCCTGTTAATCCTGTGAAATTGAATTTTTGAAAAAATCATGAATCCTGGAACTCGCTATACCGGCCTCATTGACAAATACCGCGACCGCCTGCCGGTCTCGAACGACACCCGCATCATCAGCCTGGGTGAGGGTGCGACGCCGTTAATACGGCTCAATAACATCCCGCGCGCGCTCGGTAAACACGCGGAGATCTACGTAAAGTACGAGGGCTTGAATCCCACGGGCTCGTTCAAGGACCGCGGCATGACCATGGCCGTGACCAAGGCCGTGGAGGCGGGCAGTCGTGCGATCATCTGTGCTTCCACCGGCAATACTTCAGCCGCGGCCGCGGCCTACGCCGCGCGCGCCGGGATTACCTGTTTCGTGGTTATTCCGGATGGAAAAATCGCCCTCGGCAAGCTGGCGCAGGCGCTGATCCACGGCGCGGTCGTCATCCAGATTCAGGGGAATTTCGATGAGGGCATGCAGATCGTGAAAGACGTGGCGCTGGAAGCCCCGGTCACGATCGTCAACTCGATTAATCCCTTTCGGCTTCAGGGTCAGAAGACCGCGGCCTTCGAGATTATTGAAGAGCTGGGCAGCGCACCGGATTATCACTGCCTGCCCGTGGGCAATGCCGGCAATATCACGGCGCACTGGATGGGATACTGCGAATACGCCGATCACGGTATCTGCAACAATCGTCCGGTGATGGTCGGCTATCAGGCGGCCGGCGCCGCGCCGTTTATTCTCGGACGCATGGTGGATAATCCCGAGACCGTCGCCACGGCGATTCGCATCGGTCACCCGCAGTCGTGGGACAAGGCCTGGCTGGTGCAAAAGGAATCGAAGGGCTGGTTTGACAAGTTCAGCGATGACGACATTCTGGCGGCCCAAAAATTGTTGGCCCAGAAAGAAGGTGTTTTCTGCGAGCCCGCCTCGGCCATCTCCCTGGCCGGCGCCTTGCATGACATCCAGTGCGGCAAAATACCCGAAGGCAGCCGGGTGGTTTGTACCCTCACCGGACACGGCCTCAAGGACCCCGACACCGCCATCAAGCAGGGCGGTGGCCCACTGCTGAAGGTCAAGGCGGAACTGAAAGCGGTCAAACAGGCCATCCTGGATAACCTGTCTCGTTAAGGCTGACGTTTATGGTAACTCCCTGCCGTAGCGGGACATGATTTCGAGGGGGAACTGACCGCCGTCCCGCGGTTCCCCCGGCTTTGCCCCTCGGGTAGGCCATTTTGCTCCACCCCCTCTATCCCGCATTAATTGGCCCCTTATCCGGGCTATCCGCGCTTATTCAGCAACTTCCGGCTAGTTTTTATTGAAAATTCCTGAGACTGGCACAGGTATTGCTATAACTAAACATAGGCAATGGCAGGAATTACCGGGGCAACCCGGGCAGCCAGCACAGGGCTTGGGCAACAGCGCCCCGGAATGGAACGGTCGTTATGGGAAACAGCATGGACCCGGTACACATTACACACACCGCTGACACCACGCAGGTAACGCTGGAAGCGTCACTCGGTATCGCCGATGCCCGCACACTGTATGAACAGCTGGGCACGGTCCTCGCCAGCCGCTTGCCGGTGACGGTGGACGGCGGACGCTTGGAGCGTCTCGATGCCGCCGCCATGCAACTGTTGGCCAACTTCTGCCGAGCCGTGCGCGCGCACGGACGTGGGCTCACCTGGCAATCCACCTCTCCCGCTCTGCAACAGGCCGCCAAGCTGCTCGGCCTTGAGTCCATGCTGGGAATAAAGTCATGAATGGACCGCTGTCATTCAACCCATCAACGGCAAAATACTTCACTTCGTGGCCACGGTGGTGGTTGTGGGCGGTCGTCGGCATGGTCATCTCGCTGATGTGGACTGTGCCGTTCGTGCCCTGGTGGGCCGGACTGGGCAGCGGCCTCTGCGCCGTTCTCACGCTGACGGTGCTGGCATTTTATGCGCGCCAGCAGAATGAAACTGAAGCGCCGCTCGAGGGAGAAGAGCTGCTGGAAGGACACGACGCCAAGAATGTCCTCGATCAAGTGGACGCGCTGATGTCTCCCTCCAAGGACATTGAAGCGATGCCGCAAGTGGACGATGTCCTCGAATCCATGGCGGCGGAGAACCAGCGCCGCCGTCTTGAAGACCTGATGCGGCGCTGGGTGGACGTGGCATCGCGTTATGGCGATGCCGCGCTCGTGTTGCGCAAGGAAATCTACTCGGTCATCAAGCAGACCGAACAGGCCGCCAATACCATCGCCAGCAGTTTTGAAGCGGTCATCAACAAGGCCACTATTCAGGCACGACAGGCGATGGAGTTGCTGGAAGGCACGCAGGGCGCGGCGAGCGATGGCGTGCCGCAATCGCTGAAGGATTTTATTCAGGTGTCGGACGAACGCCTCAACAAGATGGCGGATGAAGTCGTCCGCGTCGCGGATCTCTCGGTCAACATGGTGCGTGAACTGGACGGCGTGCAAACCCGTACCCAGGCGATCGACGGATTCCTGCTCGACGTGGAAAAGCTGGCGGACCAGACCAGCCTGCTGGCATTGAACGCCGATATCGAAGCCGCGCGCGTCGGCGAACATGGACGCGGCTTCTCGGTGGTGGCGTCGGAAGTCCGCCGCCTGAGCAAGCGCTCGCATGAATTCAGCGACCGCATCCGTGTGCACTTGAAGGAAGTGCGAACCGGCCTGAGCAAGACCTACGGCGACATGCGCACATTGTCCGCCGCCGACATGGAGCATGCGCTCAAGGTCAAAGAGGACGTGCTCTCACTGACCCGATCGCTCGAAGGTAAGAACCGCGAAGTGGCTGAAACGGTCAGTCGCATTAACGAGATCAGCAAGGAAATCGCGCAAGACGTGCAGAATGTCGTCGTCTCCCTGCAATTCCACGATATTACCAGCCAGAAACTGAGCGGCATGCTCGAGCCGATGGACGATCTGCGCCGCGCGCTTTATCACTTGATGCAGGAAACGCTCAGCCTGGACAAAAATCTGTTAAAGAATCCGCCCGGAAACGAACGCTGGTTGTCACGCATGCGTGACGACGATTCGCAGACGGAAGAAACCAATCGAACGAAAGAAACGGTGAAAGAACTTTCCAAATTCCACCAGGGCACCGACCACGGTCCGGCTGTGGAATTATTCTGAAGGAGGGCCTATGGCAATCATACTAACTGTCGACGACACCGCCTCCATGCGCCAGATGATCAGTTTCACGCTGAACAGCGTGGGACATGAAGTCATTCAGGCCGCGGACGGGAAAGAAGCGCTCAAAATGCTCGAAGGTAAAAAAGTCGATCTGGTGATCGCCGACATCAACATGCCCAATATGGACGGTATAACGCTCCTAAAATCGCTGCGCGCCCTGGCCGACTATAAGTTCACGCCCATCCTCATGCTGACCACGGAATCGCAGGAGGCCAAGCGACAGCAGGGCAAGATCGCCGGTGCCACCGGCTGGATCGTCAAACCTTTTAATCCGGAGCAATTGCTGACCGTGGTGAAAAAGGTCCTGGGATAAGACCATGGCCATCGACATGAGCCAATTTCATCAGACCTTCTTCGAGGAAAGCCTCGAAGGGCTGGCCGACATGGAGGCTGAACTCCTGCGTCTTGAGAAGGCCGCGATGGACAACGGGCAAGACACCGTGATGGCCGATCCTGAAATTCTTAACACCATTTTCCGTGCCGCCCATTCCATAAAAGGCGGCAGCAGTACTTTTGGATTTACCGAGGTCGCCGGCTTTTCCCATGTACTGGAGTCGCGGCTCGATGCCCTGCGCGAAGGACGCTCTCTGCCCAAACGTCGCGTGATCGGATTGCTGCTGCTCTCGGTGGACTGCCTGCGCAGCCTGATCATCGCCGCCAGGACCGGAAAGGAAGTCGACAAGAATGCCATCGATGCCGTGCGTGAACAGATTGAAAAGCTCGAAAGCGAGGACACGGCAGCGCGAGTGTCACCACAGGCTCCGGGTCACGCCAGATCGTCGAATACCACTCACTGGCGCATCGTTTTTCAACCGAATCAGCGTCTGTTCCACACCGGCAACGACCCATTGAGGATTCTGCGCGAGCTCGCGAACCTTGGCGGGCTCAAAACAACAGTCGACATTTCTGCCTTGCCCTCCTGGGAACAGGCGGACCCTGAAAAATGCTATCTCACCTGGAGCGCCGAGCTGGTCGGCACGCTTACGCGCGAGACAATTTCCGAAGTCTTCAGCTGGGTAGCCGATGAATGCCGCCTGGAAATTACTCCGCAGCCGATGCCGGTGCCGACACTGCCGCAGCGCGCCATTACCGAGATTGTCACCTCCATGGACACACACGCCGGCACTCTGCGCGTGAGCGTGCCGAAAGTGGATGCGCTTATCAACATGGTGGGCGAGCTGGTGATCACGCAGTCGATGCTGAGCCAGGTCTCGGCAAATTTCACGCTGGAAAGCCTGCCAAAACTGTTTGCCGGGCTTTCCCAGCTCGAGCGCAATACCCGCGAGCTGCAAGAAAGCGTAATGCGCATTCGCATGCTGCCGCTGAGTTTCGCTTTCAACCGCCTGCCGCGGCTGGTGCACGATATGAGCCAGAAGCTGGAAAAGAAGGTGGAACTCATTATGCACGGAGAACAAACAGAAATCGACAAGACCGTGATCGATCGTCTCATCGATCCGCTGCTGCACCTGGTGCGCAATTGTCTGGACCACGGCATCGAATCGGCGCCGGAACGCGTTGCCGCCGGTAAATCCGAAACGGGCGTTATTGAATTGAAGGCATATCAGAAAGGCGGCAATGTCATGATTGAAATCCGCGATGATGGCCGTGGTTTGCGGTATGACCGTATATACGCCAAAGCCGTCGCGCGCGGTTTGATCTCCGCCGATACGAAACTTTCTTCGGATGAAATCGCCGAAATGATTTTTGTCCCGGGATTCTCGACCGCGGAAGCCATCAGCGACATATCCGGACGCGGCGTCGGCATGGACGTGGTGCGCAGCAATATTACCAGCCTCGGCGGCACCGTTGACGTCACATCGTCGGATGGCAAGGGAACCCGCTTTACGGTGCGGCTGCCGCTGACCCTGGCGATTGTGGATGGACTGAGCGTCCAAGTGGGCGATCACATCTATATCCTGCCGCTTGTCAGCATCATCGAGTCCATTCGCCTGACCAACGATCAGGTGAATCGTCCGGCGGGTGGCGTGGAAGTGTTTCCGCTGCGACAGGAGTACGTGCGTCTTATCCGCCTGCATGAACTCTTCCGTATCAAACCACGTTCGACGGATCTTTGTCAGGGCACGGTCGTGGTGGTCGAAGTTGACGATAAGAAAGTCGGCCTGTATGTAGACGACCTGCTTGGGCAACAGCAGGTGGTCATCAAGAATCTCGAGGCACATTACCGCCGGGTGGAAGGAATCTCCGCCGCCACCATTCTCGGCGACGGGACGGTGGCAATGATTCTGGACGTGTCAGGTCTGATCCGTATGTCACAGATACCAGCGGCGCGTGGGTTTACCGAGCCAGGAAATAATTCTGTGACACCGGTTCTTGGCCTGCACGAACGGCCAGGCATTGTCCAGCATCCAATGAGGGGTTAAGGCAATGCCAACAACTACGGTTCGGCAAGGAGTCAATGTGATGAAGACAGCACAGGTCGCGAACAAGCAAACCGAAAGCTCCGAAATCGAGGAGCAGTTTCTCACCTTTAGCCTGGATGGCCAGGAATATGGCATCACCGCGCTCAAGGTTCAGGAAATCAAGGGGTGGGAAAGAGTGACGCCGATTCCAAACAGCCCGCCCTACGTACGCGGCGTGCTTAATCTGCGCGGTCTGATTGTCCCGATCATCGATCTGCGGCTGCGCTTTAACCTGATGGAAACCGAATATACGCCCATCACGGCCATTGTCGTGGTGAATATCGGCGCACGCCTGGCCGGCCTGGTGGTGGATTCCGTCAGCGATGTCATGCGCGTCGGCGTCAACCAGCGCTGTGCCGCACCCGATTATGAAGGTTACAAGGACCGGGAATTCATCAGCGGACTGGCCCAGATAGACAAAAAGCTTCTCATCTTGCTGGATATCGACCAGCTGATCAGCCCGGATGTGCTGGACAAGACGGGCACGGAAAGTGAAGGCGTGGCTACTCCTTAAGCATGCAAAGTCTCACGTAAAGAAGGTGACTTATGGAAATGAACTTGGTGAAAGACATTACGCTTAAAACGAAGTTGATCGGTGGGGCCGCCGTTATGGCCCTGCTGCTGGTTGTCATCGGCGCGCTCGGTCTGTTCAGCCTGAACAAAATCATGAGCTATACCGAGAGCGCCTACGTGCATTTGCAGAAGCAGGACCCCAAGGAGGCGGACACATACGCCGCGGAACTCGCGCGGGCCCGGAGCGCCAATACTGTGGTCGTCGGGGTCGTTATAGGCGGAGTTTTGCTCTGCATAACCGGGTTCACCGTGATTGCCGTGTATTTCATCCGCACGGTGTCGAATCCGCTCAACAAGTTGGTGGAGGGTCTGCAGCGGGTATCCCAGCGCGATCTCACCGTCTCGCTTTTTTCCACACGCCGCGATGAGATCGGTTACGCCATCATGTCGCTCAACATGCTGGTGGATGAGCTTAATCAAAGCATGAGCGGTGTGTCGCAGGCCGCCGAGGCGGTCTCCACCGGCGCTCAGGAATTAAACTCCGCCACCGACCAGCTCTCTTCCGCCACCCAGGAGCAGGCCAGCTCGCTGGAGGAGACCGCCGCTTCGATGGAAGAGATGACCAGCACGGTCAAACAGAATGCGGATAACGCGCTCCAGGCGGACAAGATCGCGCTGGGGGCGCGCGAATCGGCAAATGAAGGGGTCGTCATGTCTTCGTCCCTGTGCCGCTCCATGAATGAAATCAACGACAGCAGTAAAAAAATCTCCGACATCATTGGCGTAATCGACGAAATCGCGTTTCAGACCAACCTGCTCGCGCTCAACGCCGCCGTCGAAGCGGCGCGCGCCGGCGAGCAGGGCCGCGGATTCGCCGTGGTGGCAACCGAAGTGCGCAACCTGGCGCAGCGCAGCGCCACTGCCGCCAAGCAGATCAAGGCGCTGATCAAGGACAGTGTCGAGAAGGTACAAGACGGCGTGAACCTGGTCGGCGCGTCGAGCAAATCCCTTGAAGGAATTGTCAACAGCGTGAAGCGGACGGCGGATATCATCGCCGAGATCAGCGCCTCGAGCCAGGAACAGGCATCGGGGATCGAACAAGTCAACCGCGCGATCGTGCAGATGGACAATGTATCGCAAGCCAACGCGGCGCAAGTGGAAGAGCTCACCGGCACCAGTCAGTCGTTGAAAGCACAGGCGGAACGTCTGCGCTCCATGGTACAGCACTTCACGCTTAATCAGCCAAGCGTATCGTTATCCGCTTCCGCCGTGTCGCCGCCCGGCGTGGCCGTCGCCGCGGCCACGCCGACGCGGGTTGCGCCGATTCATCAAATACCCACCAAGTATTCGCTTAAATCGGCCAGCGGCGGTACGGATAGTTTTAAGGAGTTTTAATTTTTATCAACAACCCACTCACTTAAGGAACTATAAATATGCACATGTTTTCTCAAGTATTGAAGCATACGCTAGGCGTTCTGTTTTTGAGCCTCGCATTGGCGCCGGCGGCACAGGCGGCCACGATGACGCCCGAGTCGCTCCAGGGCGCCAAGGTCATCACGGCGGATACAGCCAAAGCCATGGTGAAAGAGGGTGCTTTGATCGTCGATGCGCGCGTGGCCGAGGAGTATGTGGAGCTACACTCAAGGGTGCGCAGAACATTCCCTACAAGGAAAAGAGCGCCAAATCGGTGGATTACAACGCCAAGGTGGACAGTTTCGATGTCGCGCGGCTACCCGCCGATAAGTCGAAAGCTGTCATCTTTTATTGCAACGCCGGTGAATGCTGGAAAAGCTATAAGGCCGCCAAGGCTGCCATCAAGGCCGGATACACCAACGCGCATTGGTTGCGCGGAGGCATCCCGGAGTGGAAAGCGAAAGGCTATCCCGTCGAGTAATTCAGTATCGGGCCGAGGCATCGCCGCCTCGACCCGGTCTGTCGAGTTCACGAAAAGAGGAACACCGCCATGTTTAAGAGCATGCATATCAAGACCCAGCTATATCTCAACGCGGCGATAGCGATATCCGCCATGCTCATCGTTGCGGTCGTAAGCGTGTATAGCATACGCGCCGGGTCCGCCGCGCTGGAATCGGTATACGAGAACCAAATCGTGCCGACGCCGCTCTTGATCGAGATAGAGGGAACGATCAAGGATTTGCGTTTCCGCATGTCGAACTTTGCCATCGGACAAATGTCGGCGGTTGGTAATAAAATTCATCTGAATGAAGTGAAGGCGAGGATCCCAGCCGCATGGGCGGGTTATCGGGAAAGCACGTCGAACGGCCTGTCGAATGACGAGCAGCGTGCACTGATTGCACAAATCAATGCACAAATGATTCTCTTCACGCCGTTTCTGGAAAAATTGGAAAAAGCTTACGAACTCGATAGCAAAGCCAAAGTAAACACCCTGCTGGAGGACGAGTGGCCGCGCTTTCATGCGGAGATGTTGAAGCCGGTATCCAAGTTGTTGGGCGTACAGCAGCAGCTGGCCAAATCGACCTATGATCGATACGTCGCGCTTGGACAGAAGTTCCTGGTCTTCGGCGCGCCGACATTGGCGGCGCTCGCCGCTCTCATAATCGCTTTCTCGCTGCGACTGATCACGGCCGTGACGCGGCCGCTTGACGAGGTTGTTGCGATCGCCGGGCGTATTGCCTCGGGCGACCTGACCGGAAAGATTACGGTAACTTCCCACAACGAAATGGGCAAAGTCCTGCATGCCTTGCAAGACATGAATACCAGCCTGTTGCGCCTGGTCGACGGCATGCGTCAGGGCGCGGACTCCATCGCCAAAGCCTCGCGTGAAATATCCTCCGGCAACGGCGAACTAACCCAACGCACCCAGGAAGAGGCGTCCTTCCTCGAGGAAACCGCGGCCAGCATGGAGGAGCTTACCTCCACGGTCAAGCAGAACGCCGACAACGCGAAACAGGCGAGCAAGATGGCCATCGAAAACCGCGATGTCGCGGGCGACGGGGTGACGGTGATTCACAAAGTGGTCAACACCATGTCTTCCATTAATGACGGTTCTAAAAAGATCGCCGACATCATTAGCGTGATCAATGAAATCGCCTTCCAGACCAACATCCTGGCGCTGAATGCCGCTGTCGAGGCGGCGCGTGCCGGCGAACAAGGAAAAGGCTTTTCCGTCGTCGCTACCGAGGTTCGCAACCTGGCACAACGCAGCGCCGGCGCCGCCAAGGAAATCGAGGAACTTATCAAGAATTCCGTCACCCAGGTGACCGAGGGCAGCAGGTTGGTTAAACAGGCCGGCGAGACCATGGAGAAGATCGTTCAGAGTGCCGAACATGTAGCGAATATAATCGAAGAGATCTCCGCGGCTTCCGGGGAACAAAGCGGGGGAATCGAACAAGTGAGCCACTCCGTCGCGCAGATGGATCAAATTACCCAAAAGAACGCCGCCCTGGTCGAAGAAATCGCGGGTTCCGCCAAATCGCTGGAGGAACAGGCACACAGCTTTTACGAGTCGATTAAGGTTTTCACGTTGGGCCATGCGGCCGCTTCACCCGCCCACGCGAATGTCGCCTCGTCTTCAGTCGCCGCGCCACGAGCGCCCGCGCGGGAGGTAAAGGCGAAGGCGGCAAATATTCATGTACTGAGAGCGAGAAAGGCGGATGTTCCGCAAAAAGCCGCGGGCCTCGCCAATGATTGGACCGAGTTCTGAGGGAGCGCCCGCCGGCTTCAGCGACGACCCTCTGCGCACCGAATAATCGGGAATCATCAACCGCTTAGATCACCCGTCATCGAGTGAAAATGCCTACCGGTAACCAGCACCAGATTTCCCATGATGAATTCGAGCGTCTGCGTGAATTCATACATCGCCATACCGGCATTTCGCTGTCGGACCACAAGCGCGCCTTGGTTTGCTCGCGTCTGGCAAAGCGGCTGCGCCATCACGGCCTGAAGACGTATACGGAATATTATTACCTGCTGTCGCAAAACGACCCGGAAGGCGTGGAATTGATGGAAATGATCAACGCCATCACGACGAACAAAACGGATTTCTTTCGTGAAGTGCATCATTTCCGCTTCCTTTCCGAGAAATTTCTCCCGGCCTTCAAGCGGGCGGCGCACTACGGTGGAACACGGCGCATGCGTCTCTGGAGTGCCGGGGCTTCGACCGGTGAAGAACCCTATTCCCTGGCCATGACGGTGCTGGAGGCCTTTCCGGACATCCATGATTGGGATATAAAAATTTTGGCTACGGATATCGACACGAACGTGTTGGCCCGCGCCGAAGGCGGCATATACTCTCACGAGCAATCGCAGCAGATCCCGCCGGCCTTGTTGCACCGCTATTTCCTGAAGGGAATGAAGGACCAGGAGGAAACGGTTATGGTCAAACCGGCGCTGAAGGAACTGATCCGCTTTCGCCGGCTTAACCTGATGGACAGCGATTGGCCCATGCACGGTCTATTCGATGTGATTCTGTGTCGCAACGTTATCATCTATTTCGACAAGCAAACCCAGAGCAGGGTAGTTTCGCGCTTGGGACGCGCATTGCAACCCAATGGTTATCTCATGCTGGGCCATACTGAATCGCTGTACGGCCTGGAACTGGGTCTCCAGCCGATCGGGCTCAGCATGTACCAGCACACGAAGAAACCCCTGGCCGCGTTGGCATCGATACAACAATGCACATAGCGCCACCGACATCGCCGGACAAACATGAATTCCCGCGGGTGACCATCCACATCGGAGGGCTACACGTGAGTCATGAGCCTTCGGTCATCGACACGGTCCTGGGGTCTTGTATCTCGGCATGCCTGTGCGATCCGGAGCTCGGTATCGGCGGCATGAATCACTTTATGTTGCCGTACGGCGCGGACCCCGGGAATCCAACCAGCACGCGCTATGGTGTAAATGCCATGGAACTGCTGATCAGTCAAATGATGAAACTCGGCGCGGACCGCCGCCGTTTCCAGGCCAAGGTTTTTGGCGGTGGCCATGTCCTTAAAATACGCGAAAGTCTCAATGGGGTGCCTCAGCGAAATATAGATTTTGTAAGACAATTTCTGGAAGCAGAAAAAATTTCCATCGTCCGGGAAGACGTGGGTGGCTATCAGCCACGTCGTATCCTGTTTCACACGCACACGGGAAAAGCATTCCTCAAATATCTCGGCATGAACGAGGCCGAGCGGACGGCGGAGGAGGAATTGGTCTACCTCATCAGCCTGAAGAAACAGAAGCTTGATGGCGATGTCACGCTTTTTTGACGGGCACTGTAGCTGGAGACGAGAGCCTGGTACTGCCATGAACGATACAAAAACTATCAAGGCGCTCATCATTGACGATTCGGCGTTGATGCGCCAGCTCCTGACCGGCATTCTGCAAGAAGATCCGGATATTCATGTCGTGGGTACCGCCGCCAATCCATTGATCGCGCGCGAAAAGATCAAGGCACTAAAGCCCGACGTGCTTACGCTGGACGTGGAAATGCCGGCGATGGATGGCATTACCTTCCTGGAAAAATTGATGCGATTGCACCCACTTCCCGTGGTCATGATCTCCTCGCACACGGAAAAAGGGGCCGCCGCCACACTCCGTGCGCTGGGTCTGGGAGCGGTGGATTTCGTTGCCAAACCGCAAGGGGGAGTGCGCGACGGGATGACCCGCGAGCTTATGGATGAGATACGCGCTAAAGTTCGCGCCGCCGCCGGCGCACATGTACGCCCAGCCCCGGCCAATACACCTACCGCGCCCAATCTTGTGTCACTGTTGTCCTCATCGACGGTGCCTCGCCAGGGAATTATCGTTATGGGCGCCTCCGCCGGTGGTACACAGGCCATTACCGAAATACTGGCGAAACTGCCGCGCCCAATGCCCGGTATTGCGATCGTGCAACACATGCCGCCGAAATTTACGGCCTCTTTTGCCGAACGGCTCGACAGTCAAAGCGATTTAGAAGTACGCGAGGCGATGAGCGGCGATCTTTTAAAACCGGGTGTGGCCCTGGTCGCCCCGGGCGGTTATCACACAGCGATCGTGCACGCCGGGGGTGGATATGCCGTGCGAGTCTACGAGGACGAACCGGTTAACCGGCATCGGCCTTCTGTAGACGTGCTTTTCGAATCGGCCGCAAGCGCGGCCGGTCCCGATGCCCTGGGCATTATACTCACGGGCATGGGCGGCGATGGCGCACGCGGGTTATTCGCCATGAAAAAAAAAGGTGCGTGGACGATTGCCCAGGATCAAAAAAGCTGCGTGGTATTTGGAATGCCTGAGCAGGCTATCCGCCTGGGAGCCGCGTGCGAAATTGTGTCGCTAGAGAGAATTGCCGAGCGCATTATTACATGGGCAAACGGGGAAGGCGGATCTGAGGATAACCAGCGTCGCGAAAAATTGCCGTAGTTTGACGGTCAGATATCCATAAACCATCGCTCCGAAGACTGGATATTTGCAGAACCGGCCCGGAAAGTTAATCGGCCAATGGCCGGTGTATGCGTTCCAACAGGGTCTCCGTGGTCTTCATTTGACTTTCAAGGTCTTTCCGGGCTTCTTCCAGCTCGGAAATGCGCTCGCCGAGACTATCCATGTTTTCATGAATCTTCTTCAAGGCCTCGAAACTACGATCGATCATGATTTTATGTTGCTGAATTTGTGCAAAAACCGGTGTCACGGCCGCCTGAAACCAGTTCTTTGACGCGGCATTACACTCGTTAAACAGCTGACGCGCCTGACTGACCAGCGTGATAAAAAATTTATTAACGACAAAATGCTGCTCCGTCATGACCGTGACCGGGCTATCGCGGAAAACGTTGGCCCGTTCCTCCAGCTTCTTGAATTCCATGACAAAGGGTAGCAGCGAGAGTCGCGGGGGAATAATCTTGGCCAGCCCATATTCGGTGTGCAGTCGCAGGTAGATAGCCTCGATCACTTGGCGAATCTCATCCGCCTCATGACTGACCTTTTCCATGCGTTCAAGCGTTCCCGCGAAAAACGTCGCCATGCCGGTCTTGAGGCCGCGAGTTGTCCAGGTTTCATTCATGTCAATACGCGTTTTGGCAATCAGGTCATCCAGGCTCTTCATGCTGAGGCGCCCAAGAAGAATTTGCGCCTGTTTGGACAACGCGGCGCGCGTCAACTGAAACCCTTCGAGTTCTTTGTCGTATTTCTGCTTTTCCTGGCGCATGCGCGCAACCATCTTCTGAATGGCGTCAAGATTCTTGCCGCTCAGGGCCTTGAGTTCGGCAAGCTGTTTGTTTACGCCATTGAGCTTGGATTGGAGCAACGCGCGGCTGCTTTCAACCCGGCCGCTGATTTCGTGCACAATGCGGTTACGAATAAGCATGTGCCGCGAGGGAATGATATCCTCGGAAAGTTTTTGCTCGAGTGCCGATAGGCCGCTTTTGTCGGCCATGGCACGGTCGCCCTTGATCTTGGCAACCAGGCCCTTCTGTGCCGACACCGGAAAAATAGTTTTCCGATCAACGTGCAGTGCGCGCGCGACTTCTTCTACTTGTCGTGAAATTGTCTGGGCGACGGCGGCATCGTCGTGCAATTCATCCCAGAGGATGTCTATCTTGTTGAGCGCCACAAGATGGGGATTGCCTTTTACCGTGCTCACGTGATTGCTCCAGACATCCAGGTCGGTCTTGGTAACCCCGGTATCGGCGGCCAGAATAAAAAGAATGGCCTGAGCATTTGCCAGCGTGCTCAGGGTAAGTTCGGGCTCCACCCCCAGCGCGTTTAATCCGGGTGTGTCCAGGACCACCAACCCTTGTTTGAGCAAAGGGTGCGGAAAGTTGACAACGGCATGACGCCAGACAGGAACATCGACCATCTCCTTGGGATCCAGCTTGCCGGCACGAGCATGCGGATCGTATAAACCCAGTTCCTGTGCCTCACGGATGTTGACCTTTTTTGTTTTGGTAACCTCCGACAACGCTTCGCGCACCTCGTCGGCGGAGCTCAACTTGAGGATATGAAGCGTCGTCCAATGCACCGGCGTGCGCTTGTACTCGGAGATGGTCAGGGCTGTTTTGCGTGTTTCGATGGGCAGCAGCTTGACGCAGGGCCCGTCTTTCTCGTCCCAACGTAATTCCGTCGGACACATGGTCGTGCGGCCGGCCGCGGATGGCAGGAGCCGCTGTTTATAGTCGGCAAAGAATATGGCGTTGAGCAGTTCGGTCTTGCCGCGCGAGAATTCCGCCACCAGCGCCACGGTCAGCTTGTCGGAATGAAGCGTCTCAATCAGTTCGTAGACGCGCAGATCCTGTTCGCCGTCGGATATGCCTTGTCTTTCGACCCAGGTCTGATAATCGGCGATCGCTTGCGCCAGGTCGTCGCGCCAGCGCTTGAAAAAAGTCAGTTGTTGGGAGAAACCGCCAACGGCCGCCTTGGCACTTCGCGATTGCACGAAGTCCTCAAGTGCCACGACATTGCTGTTGTCCGGGGGAGTGTTTTCCTTTGCGGATGACATGCCTGTTTTGGGATTCAAGAGCGCCCTGCCTGGAAATTCCATTAAATAAAGGAGTTAGTCGATAATTATGCAAAAGTCAGGCCAGGGCGCGTATTTTCTGCTGGAAATCGGCCTTTCAGACAGAATTAGCCCCTTCCTGTGCTGGGGAATCGACGGGTAAAAGACGCGGTCGCTGACCAAGGATGCCGGGGCGGAGGCATCTGGGCGGCCTTGTGGGGGACCGATACCGCCGGCAGCAATAATGAATTTAGCGTGATTTCGTTTTTCCGAAGGGAGATTTGACTTAAAATCGAACCCACCGGGCAAGTGTAGTACAGGCAACGGAACAAACCAGCGACATGACGAAAAACCCCAATAGCCCGGCCAACCGAACCCATCTGACGCTTTATCTGCCCGGTATATTCAGCGCTCCCAGCGCCGATGAGGCGACCGCAGACCAATTCCGCGCGCTGGAAACATTGCTTGCCAGGGCGGAACGTAATGAGCATTTTGCACCGGCCGGGCATGAAGATGGCTTGTTCGCGCTGTTCAGCCTGCGCCAGGATGAAAACGCCGACCTCCCGGTCGCGGCTGTCACCCGCATGTCCGATATGGGCGTGATTGACAACGATTGGTGGTTGCGCGCGGATCCGGTGCATCTCAGTCTTGAGCGTGACGGCTTGGTCCTGGCCGATGCGCAAAATCTGGATGTGACCAGGGAAGAGGCTAACCAGCTGGTGTCGGAGATCATGGAAGTCTTCACCGCGGATGGCTGGGTGCTCAAAGCGCCACGACCGGAGCGGTGGTATCTTAAACCGGCGCACGAACCGAGAATTACTACGACTTCATTAGCGAAAGTGACAGGACGGGACATCCATCCGTTTTTGCCAGCCGGTCCCGACAGCATGGCCTGGCACACCACCCTGAATGAAATCCAGATTTTGCTGCACACAACCACGGTCAATGCCGCGCGTGAACAAAACGGCAAGCCGCCCATCAACAGCCTTTGGTTTTGGGGCGGTGGGCGGCTTCCGCGCATCGCGCCGGTTTCCTGGGCGCAGGTATGGAGCAATGAACCGGTGGGCCTGTCACTGGCGCGACTGACCGACACGCCGAGTAAAAACACGCCCGAGGGTTTCGCCGATTGGCGTTCGCGGGCGGATAAACCCGGCGAACATCTGGTCGTGCTGGATGACATTCGCGCCGCGGTCGCGCATCATGAGGACTCGGCGCAATGGAATGACATGATGCAAAGGATTGAAGCAAAGTGGATGCAGCCACTATTGCAAGCGTTAAAGTCAAATGTCCTGTCCAGCGCCACCTTGATGGCTGACACCGGCGTGAGCTTCACGCTTACCTCGCGCCAGGCACGCCGTTGGTGGCGTCGCCGCCGTTCGCTGACGTTTTATCGCCGGTGAGCGCATGCCTTCCGGCCAAAAAATTATCTGCCGCCGCTCCCCGACCGATTCCGGAAATCTCCCGGCCGAACTGAATCCCGTGCTGCGGAGGATTTATTTGGCGCGACAGGTCACCTCGGCGCAGGAACTGGATCAGTCGCTTGACCGTTTGATCCCGCCCGATCGGCTAAAAGGAATCGATCACGCCGCCACCTTGTTGGCGGGCGTCTTACTGCGTAAGCAACGAATTCTGATTGTGGCGGATTTTGACGCCGACGGTGCGACCAGCTGTGCGCTCGCCCTGCGCGCGCTGCGCAGTCTGGGCGCGCACGACGTACGCTACATCGTCCCCAACCGGTTTGAATACGGCTATGGCCTGACCCCCGAAATTGTCGCCCTGGCGGCGTTGCAAAAACCCGACCTGATCGTTACCGTCGATAACGGTATTTCCAGCGTGGAGGGCGTGGCCGCGGCCCGCCACCACGGGATCGATGTGCTGGTCACCGATCATCATCTTCCCGGTGAAGTGCTGCCGGCGGCCACCGTGATCGTCAATCCCAATCAGCCGGGCGATGTTTTTCCCAGCAAGAATCTGGCGGGTGTCGGAGTGATTTTCTATGTGATGCTCGCGCTGCGCGCGCATCTGCGGCAATCGGGGTGGTTCAAACAAAATAATATTCCCGAGCCCAATCTGGCCACGCTGCTGGATCTGGTGGCCCTCGGCACGGTCGCCGACGTAGTGCCGCTCGATTACAACAACCGGATTCTGGTGGCGCAGGGACTGAAACGCATCAATCAAGGCAAGTGCTGTGCCGGCATCGAGGCGCTGCTGCGGGTGGCCGGGCGCGCGCCGCAGCGCGTGACCGCGATGGATCTGGGATATATCGTCGGACCGCGGCTCAACGCCGCGGGCCGGCTGACCGACATGTCGCTTGGCATCGAGTGTCTGTTGACCGGCGACCCGGCCAGCGCTCATGACCAGGCCCAGCAGCTCGATGCGCTCAATCACGAACGGCGCGCCATCGAGTCCAAGATGCAGCAGCAGGCCATCGCGGC
>JAUSDQ010000174.1 GCA_030650525.1 Sulfuricaulis sp. | reverse complement strand
ACATTTCACACTCTCCTCGCAAATCAAGCTACACGGTGTCCGCGAATTGCATTGGAATTCTCCGCCTTCACCGATGTCCGGGCTAAGTTCAAAATCGCCTGGCGATTTTGTTTTAGCCCGCATGACCGCGAGGGTTGCGGCGTTCCGCAGGGCGGCCGGTGTCCAAGACGGGAATAATACCGCGGAGAGTGTGAAAAATGCGGGCTAGAGCAATCAGCAATTTCTGCCGGGGAGTCACCAAATCGCTCGCTTGCTTTCGGCGCATGCCTCACCCGAGTGGCTGCGGCATCTTCGACGTGCGCCATCCTGGACGCGAAAGCCATGCCACCGGCGGAACGCCTTGAGCTAATGGATGAGCTCTGGGAAAACTTGAGCGGAATGCGTAAGCGTTTGTGCTCGTCGGAAATAACAGCCGGTATTTTCCCGCGGGACGTTTTCTCTTCGAATCGCCCCGGCATTGCTGCCAGTAGTTCGGTCGAAGCGCATGAACAACCTGGGGCTCTACCTCACCGCGGTGCTGATCTGGGGGTCGACCTGGCTGGTGATTACATTCCAGTTGGGCACGGTGCCGCCGGAGGTGTCCGTGGCCTATCGCTTCGCTCTCGCCGGCGTGATGTTGCTGCTGTGGTCCCTCGTGCGGAAGCTCCGCCTGAAGTTTTCCCTGCGTGAGCACGGGTGGATGACGCTGCAAGGCGGGCTGCTGTTTGGGTTGAACTACGTGTGCGTTTACCTCGCAGAGGGCCGGATCAGTTCGGGGCTGGTGGCGGTGATTTTTTCGCTCATCACCTTTTTCAACATCGCGGGCGCGCGGCTGTTTTTCAAAACGCCGATCCGGCCGACAACGGTCGTCGCCGCACTGCTTGGCGTCAGCGGCGTGGCGTTGATCTTCCTGCCGGAGCTCCGCCGCCCGGCGCAAGGCGGCGATGCCGTGCTGGGCGTGATCCTCAGCGTCGTCGGCACGATCTCCGCCTGCGCCGGCAACCTCATCTCGGCGCGCAATCAACGCCGCGGCCTGCCGGTCGTGCAGCTCAACACGTTTGGCATGCTCTATGGCGCAGCGTTCGTCGCGCTCTACGCGGCTGTGCTCGGACGCGATTTCGTCTTCGACCCATCGCTCCGCTACGTGCTCTCGCTCGGCTACCTCGCCCTGTTCGGCTCGGTGCTGGCCTTCGGCGCCTACCTGACGCTGGTGGGTCGGATCGGAGCGGATCGCGCCGGCTACACTGCCGCGGCGATTCCAATGGTGGCGCTGCAGAGGAAGTTCGCCGAAGTGGGCATCAATCTGGACTACAAAGGGGGAGCAGACTGGGTCACGAAACTCAACTTCCTAAAGGAGCACCTGCACCTCGAGGGTACGGCTGACCCCGTCCGACTCCACCATCGGTGTCCGGGGGTATGTCCGCATCTGATTCTACGCTGGCAGCTAGGCATGATTGCTTCGGCACTGGTGCCTTTGGCTTTATCCGTTAATATCAAATGAGCATTTGCTAGCACATGACCTATAAAGCTAACTCTACTCAATTTGCTATGACTCATTACACACGGCTGTCCGGAAACATGTCTTTCTACAAGAAGAGGTTATGAATATCATCTGTGCCAGTCCTTGTATCAATTAATAGTGGGTCATTCATAAGTAGCTGTTGGATGGGAACCTTCTCAAACGGAGTGACGCTGATGACCTGAAAGATTTCGTGCAAACTTTGGTCCAACTTCAAAGACTTCTTCAGAATCGCCACCAAGAGGTAGGTGGCGAGCGCGGTCCAGATCTGTATACGCACGGCGTTCTCGTTCGTGCCC
>JAUSDQ010000167.1 GCA_030650525.1 Sulfuricaulis sp. | reverse complement strand
GCGATTTTCAACAGCGCCAACTTCTCGAGTATCGCCACCGACGCCAAGGGCGTCATCCAGATCTTCAACGTCGGCGCCGAGCGCATGCTGGGCTACACCGCCGCTGAGGTGATGAACAAGATCACGCCGGCCGACATTTCCGATCCGCAGGAAGTGATCGCGCGCGCCAAGGCGTTGAGCGTCGAACTCGGAACCTCGATTACGCCGGGCTTCGAGGCATTGGTGTTCAAGGCCTCGCGCGGGATTGAGGATATTTACGAGCTGACTTACTTCCGCAAGGATGGCAGCCGGTTTCCAGCGGTGGTGTCGGTCACGGCGCTGCGCGACGATCAAGACGAAATTATCGGCTACCTGCTGATCGGCACGGATAATACCGCGCGCAAGCAGGTTGAAGCAGAACGACAGCATTTGCTTGAGATTCAGGAGGAAACGCATAAACAACTGCAGCTGGCTAACGTCACCTTGCAGGACAGCGAGGAAAAACTCGCCGTTACGCTCAACTCCATCGGCGATGCCGTGATAGCCACCGATGCCAAAGGGCGTGTGACGCGCCTGAATCCCTTTGCCGAAAAGCTCACCGGGTGGACGCAGGCAGAAGCCACCGGTCACCCGGTGGGCCATATTTTTCACATAATCAACAAAGAAACCCGACAACCCGCCATTATCCCGGTAATGGAAACCTTGGCGCAGGGCACGATACAGGGCCTGGCCAACCACACCGTACTAATTGCCGTCGATGGTAGCGAGTGCGATATCGCCGACAGTTGCGCACCGATACGCGACCGCGATGGCCGGATAATCGGCGCGGTGCTGGTGTTCCGCGATGTCACCCAGGAATATGCCGCGCAGCAAGCCTTGCGCGACAATGCCGCGCTGATCCAGACCATGCTCAATACCGTGGTGGACGGCATCATCACCATCCATGCCCGAGGCGGCATCGTCGAGACCGTTAACCCGGCCGCCGAGAAAATGTTCGGCTATAGCGCCGCAGAACTCACCGGACAAAACTTCAGCCTGCTGATACCCGAGCTGGACCAGGACCAGCGCAATGGTTCGCTCGAGTATTACAGTGCCAGCGATGAGGCGCGC
>JAUSDQ010000164.1 GCA_030650525.1 Sulfuricaulis sp. | reverse complement strand
GAAACCACGCAGCAAGGTTGAGATCGTCCTCGACGGCATCGGCACGCTGGCCAACGAAGCCAACTGAGTTGGAGGATTCACTCATGCAGAACTGCGTCGTCGCTGCCGGCGCCATCGGCGGCTTGATGGGCGCGAAGCTCGCGCTCGCGGGCGAGGAAGTCACGTTGATCGCGCGTGGCGCGCACCTCGATGCCATCCGCCAGAACGGCCTGAAACTGATCGAAGAGGATGGCAGCGAGCACGTGGCGCGCAACGTCAAGGCCACGAGCAAGCTGAGCGAGGCCGGGGTGCACGACGTCGTGATCCTGGCGCTCAAGGCGCACCAAGTCGAGCCCATCGCCAAAGAGCTTCCCAGCCTGTTCCACGACAAGACCATCGTGGTCACGACCCAGAACGGCATTCCCTGGTGGTATTTCCAGAAGCACGGCGGCGAGTTCGAGGGCCGGAGGGTCGAGACAGTGGATCCGAATGGCACGTTGATGGCCAGCGTGGAGGTCGAGCGCGTTCTCGGCTGCGTGGTATTTCCCGCGGCCGAGATCGCCGCGCCGGGCGTCATCAAGCTCATCGAAGGCAATCGTTTCCCGGTGGGCGAACTGGACGGCTCCGAGAGCGAGCGCGTCAAGAACATCACGGCGACGTTTACCAAGGCCGGATTCAAGTCGCCGGTGCTGAAGGACATCCGCGCGGAAATCTGGCTCAAGCTCTGGGGCAATCTCAGCTTCAATCCGATCAGCGCCCTGACTCATTCCACGCTGGTGGACATCTGCCAGTTCCCGCTGACGCGCCAGCTCGCGGCCGACATGATGACCGAGGCCCAGACTATCGCCAACAAACTCGGCGTCGAGTTCCGCGTGTCGCTGGAGAAGCGCATCGCCGGCGCGGAGAAGGTCGGCAAGCACAAGACTTCGATGCTGCAAGACATCGAGATCGGCCGCGCGATTGAGATCGACGCCCTGGTCGGCGCCGTGATCGAGCTGGGCCGCCTCACCCAGACTCCGACGCCGCACATCGACGCGGTCTACGCCTGCGTCAAACTGCTCGCGAAGACCCTGGGCGAGGAAAAAGGCAAACTGAAAGTGGAGAAAATCGGCTAATCGAAATCCGGCACCCTGACATCCTCGAAAGTCATGGCACCAACCCGCTCGGTCCGGGCGGTTCGCCGTAGAAGGATTTGAGGATCGCCATGTCCACGTTGACGACGCCTTCGCCGTTTAAGTCCCTCGAATCAGGTTTGGTTTCGGCCACCCGTAAGTTATACTGAGTATAATTTATTCAAAGAGAGGACATGAATCATGCGCACAACCAAAATCATCGCCTTTTCCGTTCCGCCCGGATTTGAGCGTGAAATTCAGCAGCACGCCAAGTCCGAGCACCGGACAGTCAGCGAATACCTCCGTGAGGCGGTAAGGCAATACATGACGTTGCGTGAGTTCGAGCGGACGAGAAAAACCGTCTCGAAGCGGCTAAAAAGGAAGGGTATTAAACCCGCCGACGTCGAGGCCGTTCTCTCGGGTGTTCGGAAGCGCGCTTGATCCGCGCCGTTATCGATACCAACATCACGGTGTCGGGGCTTCTCTTTGGAGGGCTCCCGCTCAAAATCATCCATGCCGCCTTGGCCCGGCGGTTTGAATAGGTAATATCGCCCGTTCTGATAAACGAACTCGAGCGCGTATTGCGGTCGGAAAAGTTTGCGCTCTCGGACCATGAAATCCAGGTCCTAACGACACCCATCTTCGGCATTGCCGAGATCGTCGTGCCGGAAAAGACGATCGGCGCCATTACACGTTGCCCTGCCGACAATCGCGTGCTCGAATGCGCTATTGAAGGACGGTGTTCGGTCATCGTCAGCGGCGACCGCCGCGATCTTCTTTCACTCAAGCGCTACCATCACGTCAAAATTGTCACGGCGCGCCAGTTTTTCGATCGCATCTAGTGTCCTGATAAATACCTTTCTTATCTTAATATCTCAGGCGCTACGTGAGGCAAGAAAAAAGGCGCGCCGAAACGATCTCCTGCTTTAACCCGCCAGCCCCGCATATACGTTTTGCACGTCATCATCGGCGTCGACGGCTTCGAGGAACGCCTCGACTTCCGCGCGCGCTGCATCGTCCAGCGTCACCGGATTTTTGGGCCGGTAGCCCAATTGGGCGGATTGCACTATAAATCCGTGCGCCGGCAAGGCGCGGGATACCGCGTCCAGATCGGAGGGATCGGTGAGAAACAGCGTGGCGCCGTTTTCGGCCGGCTCCAGATCACGGGCGCCGGCCTCAATGGCGGCGACCTCGGCGTCCGCTCCGGCGGATGCCGAGGTGGCTTCAATCATTCCGAGATAGTCAAAATCCCAGGCAACCGAACCCGAGGTCCCGAGCTGCCCCTTGCGAAACAAGATGCGAATGTTGGTGACGGTGCGGTTCACGTTGTCCGTCAGGCACTCGACGATCACGGGAACCCGGTGCGGCGCAAAACCTTCGTAGGTGAGCTTCTCGAAGCTCACCCCGGCGTCGACCAGACCGGCGCCCTTTTTGATAGCGCGCTCGATGGTGTCCTTGGGCATGGACGCCTTCTTGGCTTGGTCGATCGTCATGCGCAGCTTGGAGTTCATCTCCGGATCGGCGCCGGCGCGCGC
>JAUSDQ010000162.1 GCA_030650525.1 Sulfuricaulis sp. | reverse complement strand
CCGCGCGCGCCCTTGTGCGACACCGCGTAGGGATTGAAGGCCGACTCGGCCTGCATGATGGCCTTGACCAGCGCAAACTCCACACCGTACTCATCGGCATAACGTTGGATGAGCCGGTCGTAGGTGGAGGGCGCCTCACGGAACACCGGGCTGTTTTTTTTCGCGGCAAGCCTGCCGGCGCCCTTCACGTCCTTGGTCACGCGCACGACGCGCGAATGCTTGGCGTTGATCGGGTGGTCGGTGATCATGCGCGAGCCGTCCGGCATCTCATACACGTACACCTCGCCCCACGCCACGTCACAAACGGCAAAAAACGCGACTAGCCCGAGGGCTGCTGCGCGCTTGCACGCCGTTGGCAATCTGTTCATCCGCATTCTTCCAATGTATCCGAGGCTTTATGCGGGTATAGCGTGCAACTCCCGTGCCTGCCGCGGGTATCGGCAGATCGAGCTAAGCTCCTGCCCGGACACGGATTTTTGATACTCTTTCTGCGATAAACGGTCAATGGCGCCTCCAACAGAGGCGTAAAACGGCGGCACTGGCTGTAGCACGTCCGTTAACAGTGTTTACTTATCCAGGAGCTCGGTGTCGGCATGCGAGTACGGCGGGGAACAACTGCACAGCAGTTTCAATTCCGTCGCGCCGGTATTATCCACCCGGTGCGGTGTCCCCGGCGGTATGCAGATCGTATCACCCGGATTGATGGCGAATATCTCCCCGCCCCGCACCATCCGCCCCTCGCCCTCGGTGACGTGATAAATCTCCTCGCTGCAATGATGCCGGTGTAGATGCGTCCCCTTGCCCACCGCCACGATCGCCTCCGCCAGGCTCTGGTTCTCGTTGCCGTGAGCGGAAGGGTGCATCAGCTCGCGGATGATCGAGCCATCTAGGGTGGTGAAGGGTTTAACGCTGGCGTAGCGGCTCTTGTTCATTGGGCAATTCTAATCGAACCGCCGATGGCAAAGTAGTGTGTGCTACCTCCCCACGAAAGCTGTGTTGATTGTCATGCCCGCAAAGGCGGTCCTAGTCCGAATGGCACTTAACTTAAGCGGTTTCATAACCGATGTAGGGCGGGTTAGGCACGTCGTTTGTGCCGTAACCCGCCGGATGTGTCTGCCCTACATTTAGGCTTAAGTAAGTGCCATTCGTCCTAGTCCACGCCGTCATCCCCGCGAAGGCGGGGATCCAGGATTTACATGGTATTGCGCGCCTTGCGCGCGATCTCAAAACCTAATAGTGGGCATTTT
>JAUSDQ010000161.1 GCA_030650525.1 Sulfuricaulis sp. | reverse complement strand
TAGGCGCAGTTCCTGTCTGCGTTGCTCGCCACAACATTCACACCGCCAAACTTCCTTGCCTCGCCAATGGCCTTCTTCGACCACTCGCCGGTATTCGCGTAGTCGGCGGAAGCCTTGCCGCGCAACAGGTTAAGCGGGATCATCGAAAATTGCAGGTGCGCGCCGCCCTGCAGGAACAGTACCTTGTAATTGGCGGGAATACCCATCAGCTCGCGCAAATCGGCTTCGGCCTGCGCATGTATGCCGGTGAATTCCTTGCCGCGATGCGACATTTCCATCACCGACATGCCGCTGCCGTGCCAGTCGAGCAATTCCGCCTGCGCCTGTTGCAACACTTCTTTCGGCAACACTGCCGGACCCGCGCTAAAGTTGTAAATCGTCATGCTTTATTACTCCCAGTTTTTAAAAATAGTAACCGTAGGGTGGGCTATGCCTGTCCTGAGCCTGCCGAAGCGGCCCACCTTGTCGGGCGAGCTTTGCATAGCCATTCGACTAGGCCGCCAAAATACGGCAGCCAAGTCGCTGGTTAAGCCCGACCTACATTTAGTCCTGCCCTTCTTCATCAGGCTCGGCGATACGGCTCAACCCGGCCAGCTTCTCGCCCTTCTCCACATTCATCAGCGTAACACCCTGCGTAGTGCGCCCCATCTCGCGGATCTCCTTGACGCGGGTACGGATCAATACGCCGCTGGTGCCGATCAACATGATCTCGTCTTCGACGCTCACCAGCGTCGCGGCGACTACCTTGCCGTTGCGCGCCGAAGTCTGGATCGCGATCATGCCTTGTGTGCCGCGCCCGTGGCGGGTGTATTCGACGATCGGGCTGCGTTTGCCGTAACCGTTCTCGGTCGCGGTCAGCACGCTTTGCTGCTCGTTCTCGGCCACCAGCAACGAGATCACCTGCTGCTTGGCGGCCAATTTCATGCCGCGCACGCCGCGCGACGCGCGTCCGGTCGGACGCACATCGTTTTCATCGAAGCGCACCGCCTTGCCGCCGTTCGAGAACAACATCACATCATGCTTGCCGTCGGTGACTGCGACCCCGATCAGATGGTCGCCTTCATCCAGGTTGATCGCGATGATGCCGCGCTTCATCGGGCGAGAGAAATCGTTCAACGGGGTCTTTTTCACCGTACCGTTGGCGGTGGCGAAGAACACATATTTATCCTCGACGAACTCGCTCACCGGCAGCACCGCGTTGATCTTCTCGCCCTCTTCCAGCGGCAGCAGATTCACGATCGGCTTACCGCGCGAGATGCGGCTGCCCTGCGGCACTTCGTAGACCTTGAGCCAGTACACACGGCCACGATTGGAGAAGCACAGGATGTAATTGTGGGTGTTGGCAATGAACAGGTTGTCGATAAAATCGTCTTCCTTGGTCGCCGTCGCCTGCTTGCCGCGCCCGCCGCGCTTCTGCGCACGGTATTCGTCGAGGCGTTGCGCCTTCATGTAGCCACCGTGCGACAGCGTGACCACCACGTCTTCCGGCGCGATCAGGTCTTCCATGCTCATATCTTGCGTGTGCGTGATGATTTCGCTACGGCGCTTATCGCCGAACTGCGCTTTCACCGCAACCAGTTCATCGTGGATGATTTGGGTGACGCGTTCCGGCTTGGCCAGGATGTCGAGCAGGTCGGTAATTTTGTCCATCACTTCGCGGTATTCGCCGACGATCTTGTCCTGCTCGAGGCCGGTCAGGCGTTGCAAACGTAATTCCAGTATCGCCTGCGCTTGCGCATCGGAAAGGTGATAGCCGCGCGTCTTGCCTTGCCCCACTAAACCGAATTCCGGCAGCAAGCCTTCCGGGCGCGACGCATCGCTGACGCGGCTGAGCATGTCTTCCACCAGCGACGAGCGCCACGAACGCGCCATCAGCTCGCGCTTGGCATCGGCGGGCGTCAGCGCGGCTTTAATCAGCGCGATAATCTCGTCCACGTTGGACAACGCCACCGCCAAGCCTTCCAGAATGTGGCCTCGTTCGCGCGCCTTGCGCAATTCGAACAAGGTGCGGCGCGTGACGACTTCGCGGCGATGGCGCAGGAACGCGTCGATCACCTGCTTGAGGTTGAGCAGCTTGGGCTGGCCGTCGACGATGGCGACCATGTTGATGCCGAAGCTGTCCTGCAACTGGGTGTCTTTGTACAGCTTGTTGAGGATCACGTCGGCATTCTCGCCGCGCTTCAACTCGATCACCGCACGCATCCCGGACTTGTCCGATTCGTCGCGGATTTCCGAGATGCCTTCCAGACGCTTTTCGCGCACCAGTTCGCCGATCTTGATCAGCAGGTTGGCCTTGTTCACCTGGTACGGCAGCTCGTCGATGATAATGGCTTGGCGCTCGCCTTTGCCGATATCCTCGAAGTGGCAGCGCGCGCGCATCACTACGCGACCGCGCCCGGTGCGGTAACCTTCCTTCACTCCGGCCAAACCGTAGATAAATCCAGCCGTCGGAAAATCCGGCGCGGGCACGTATTCGATCAGTTGCTCGATATCCAGATCTGGATTCTTCAACAACGCGAGGCAGGCATCCACCACTTCGTTTAGATTGTGCGGCGGAATGTTGGTCGCCATGCCCACCGCGATACCGGACGAGCCGTTCACCAGCAGGTTGGGGAAGCGCGCCGGAAAGACCAGCGGCTCATGCTCGGAGCCGTCGTAGTTCGGCCCGAAGTTGACCGTTTCCTTGTCCAGGTCGGCGATCAATTCATGGGCGATTTTCGCCATGCGGATTTCGGTGTAACGCATCGCCGCCGCGTTGTCGCCGTCCACCGAGCCGAAGTTGCCCTGCCCGTCCACCAGTGTGTAGCGCAGCGAAAAATCCTGCGCCATGCGCACGATGGTGTCATACACCGCCGTATCGCCGTGCGGATGGTATTTACCGATCACGTCGCCGACGATACGCGCCGACTTCTTATAGGCCTTGTTCCAGTCGTTGGACAGCTCGTGCATCGCAAACAGCACACGGCGATGCACCGGCTTCAGGCCGTCGCGCACATCCGGCAGCGCGCGACCGATGATGACGCTCATCGCGTAGTCCAGATAGGACTTGCGCATTTCTTCTTCGAGGCTGACCGGCAGGGTTTCTTTGGCGAATTTCTGTTCCATGGATTAGCTTTGACCTAA
>JAUSDQ010000145.1 GCA_030650525.1 Sulfuricaulis sp. | reverse complement strand
AAACCCCGGCGGCGACCTTGGGCGGCTCGGCAAACGGCACCTCGCCTTCATACGGCTCGGCGTAACCGCATTCCTTCTGCGGACAGACTTTTTCCACGCCACGGCGCTTGGTGGTCTTGACGGAAAGAAACGGCCAACCGCACTTGGGGCAGGGTTCCTTGATGGGCGGATTCCACACCGCGTACTTGCAGTCGGGATAACGCGCGCAGGAATAGAAAACCTTCCCGTAGCGCGATTTGCGCTTGAGCATCGTGGCCTGTTTGCATTCCGGGCATTCCACGCCGGTGTCCGCGGGTTTCTCGATCGGTTCCATGTGCTTGCAGTTGGGATAGTTGCTGCAACCGATGAAGCGGCCGTAGCGGCCGCGCTTGATGACCAGGTTGGATTCGCACTTGGGACACTTGCGATCGGGCACGATCTCGGGTTCGTTCGAGGCGCCCACGGCGTCGTCGACGTTGCGCGTGTAGTTGCACTCGGGGTAGCCGGTGCAACCGATGAAGTAACCGTTGCGCCCGAGACGCTTGGCCAGCTTCTTGCTGCACTTGGGACATTCCTCTTCCATCATCTCGACGCCGGGTCGGTCCGCGGATTCCTTCTCTTCCACCTGTTTCTTGAAATCCACCCAGAATTCCCGCAGCACCGGTTTCCATTCTTTCTCACCGCGTGAAATCGCATCGAGGTCATCCTCCATGCGCGCGGTGAAGTCGTAATCCACGTAGTGGAAAAAATGCTCCGAGAGGAATTTGTTGACCACGCGCCCGACGTCGGTGGGTTTGAAGCGACGGTTATCGAGCGTCACGTATTCACGGCTCTCGAGGGTATAGATGATGGAGGCATAGGTCGAGGGCCGGCCGATACCGTAGGATTCAAGCGCCTTGACCAGGCTCGCCTCGGAGAAGCGCGGTGGCGGCTCGGTGAAATGCTGCTCGGGGCGGATGGCCTTGAGTTCCACCGATTCGCCCTGTTCCATCGGCGGCAGGAGTTTCTCGTCTTCGCTCACCGCCTCCGGCGCGTCCGCCGGCTTGTCATCGATGTCTTCCTGGTACACCGCCATGAATCCGGGCTTCACCACGGTCGAGCCGTTGGCGCGGAACACATTGCCTTCGCCCGCGGCCAGATCCACCGTCACGGTGTCGAGCACCGCCGGCACCATCTGGCAGGCCATGGTGCGCTTCCAGATCAGTTCGTACAGTCGCAGCTGGTCGGGCTTGAGATGGCCCTTGATCGAATCCGGATTGCGCACGGCCGAAGTCGGGCGAATGGCTTCATGCGCTTCCTGCGCATTCTTCGACTTGTTCTTGTACACAATCGGCTCGTCCGGCAAATTGTCAGCGCCAAACCGATCCTTGATGGCCTCGCGGATTTCCGCCACCGCTTCGTTCGCCAGGTTCACCGCGTCGGTACGCATGTAGCTGATCAGACCCACGACCTCGCCGTGGCCCAAGTCCATGCCTTCGTATAGCTGCTGCGCCGTGCGCATGGTGCGCTGGGCCGAGAAACCCAGCTTGCGCGAGGCCTCCTGCTGCAGGGTGGAGGTGGTGAAGGGTGGGGCCGGGTTGCGGCGGCGCTGTTTTTTCTCGACCGACATAACTTGCATGTGGCCACGGGCAGCGGCCTGCAAAGCGGCGTCGATTTCCGCGGCGCGCGCGCCGTTATCGACGGTGAATTGCTCGAGTTTTTCGCCGTTGAAATGGGTCAGCCGGGCGACAAAAGCCTTGCCCTTGGTATTGAGATCGGACTCGATGGTCCAGTACTCGCGCGCGATGAATTTCTCGATCTCGATCTCACGCTCGACGATCAGTCGCAACGCCGGGCTTTGCACGCGCCCGGCCGACAGGCCGCGACGCACCTTTTTCCACAGCAGCGGTGACAGGTTGAAGCCCACGAGGTAATCGAGCGCACGCCGCGCCTGTTGGGCATTGATGAGATTTTCGGACAAGGCCCGTGGCTGCTCAATGGCACGCAGGATCGCGCTTTTGGTGATTTCAAAGAATTCCACGCGATGCACCGGTTTGTCGTCCAGGACGTTTTCCGCTTTCAGGATTTCACGCAGGTGCCAGGAGATGGCCTCACCCTCGCGGTCCGGGTCGGTCGCCAGATACAGCGAGTCGGCCTTTTTCATGGCCTTCACGATGGCATCCACATGTTTTTTGTTTTTCTCAAGCAACTGGTACTTCATGCCGAAGTCGTTATCCGTCTCCACCGCGCCCTGTTTCGGGATCAGGTCACGCACATGGCCGTAAGAAGCCAGGCAGGTAAAATCCTTGCCCAGATATTTCATCATGGTTTTCGCCTTGGCCGGCGATTCCACCACTATCAGATGTTTTGGCATTCGGTTAACTCAGTTTCAATTGAAAAAATGGTGGCCGCACGGTATCCCCGTTCCTGAAAAAAACCACGCGGTATGACCGCCGCGCCGTTGGCGTCCCGGCGTTTTTTGCGCGCCCGGAGTGCGTCAGATCCGAATTGTTGTCGATAACAGGCGGGGCTTGTCAAGTCGGGAGACACAAACAGTCAGCGCACGACGGCCGGGCCGGGAAACGAATGATGCTGGAAATCAATGCAGATGGCCCTGCATTTCGTCGAACACCATGTCCTCGAGCATGTGATACGCGTACTCCTGTCCGGGCTGGTTGAACAGCACCAGCAACATCACCCACTTGAGTTGTTCCAGGGCAATTTCATCCGATTCCAGCGCCATCAAGCGATCGATGATGACCTCGCGCGTGGCGGGATCGATCACGCCGCTGACCTCCATGAAATGGAGATAACCGCGGCATTCCTCGTCGAGCTTCTCCTGCTCTTTTGACGTGTAGTGGCGTATCGCCGCCGCGGATCCTGCCGCACGCGGCCGATCGGTGTTGTTCTCGCGCAGGAAGGATAAACCATCCAGCCATGAAAAAGCCTTGCGGATCTCGCCGCGGCGAAAACCGGCCTGTGTCAGCTCATAGGTGAGCGCTTCCTGATCGGGTTGGAATTCGGTGCCTTCATCCATGTAGTTTTCGAACAAATACATCAGCACATCGAAAACATTTTCTTTCATCAGTCGGTTGCGCTCGTCTCTCGTCTCATCGGGAAATCCTTTGAACCTTGCCGCCCGGACAATTCGACACCAGTCCGTTCAGCTCCATTAGCAACAGCATGGAGGAAACAACATCCGCCGTCAATCCGCTGCGCTCAATCAGCGCATCCACACTGACCGGGTCATGACCGATTTGTTCCAAAAGTGCCGCCGTCGGCGGCTCGAGTTGGCGCGCGGCGGCGGCGTTTTCATAAACCGCGTGCGTCGCCACACTGGCCAGCGGCCCCAACTCTTCGAGAATATCCTGAGCGGATTCCACGAGCTTAGCGCCTTGGCGGATGAGCGCATGACAGCCTTTCGCTTGGGGTGAATGAATCGAGCCGGGGATGGCAAACACTTCACGTCCCTGTTCCGTTGCCAGCCGCGCCGTGATCAGTGAACCGCTTTTTAGCGCCGCTTCCACCACCAGCGTGCCCAGGGAAAGGCCGCTGATGAGACGGTTGCGCACGGGAAAATTTTCCGGCCGGGGCGGCATACCCAGCGGATATTCCGACACGAGCGCGCCGTGCTTGGCGATGTCATGGGCGAGATCGCGATGACGTGACGGGTACACGCGGTCGAGACCGGTGCCGGCCACCGCGATGGTTTTCCCGCCCGCCTCCATGGCGCCGCGATGCGCCGCGCCGTCAATGCCGAGCGCCATGCCGCTGGTGATGACCAGTCCCGCTCCGGCCAGGCTTTTGGCAAAGGCGCGGGCGTTCTCCTGACCCATGGGCGAGGGGTTGCGACTGCCCACGATCGCCAACTGTGGGGCGGACAAGACACGCCGGTCGCCGATGACATGCAGCATCACCGGCGGATCGGGAATTTCTCGCAATAGCCGTGGGTAATCGGGGTCGGCCCAGGTCACCAGATGGTGGCCGGACTCGCTCAGCCAGTCAACTTCGGGCTGGAGTGCTGGCTCATCCGGACCCGCGAGAATAATGTTAATGGCATCGTGTTTGCCGACGAGTGTCTTTTCGAGCAGGCCGCGACTGGCCGAAAAAATGTTTTCAACCGACCCGAAGTGTTCCAGCAGATCGAGCTGCGTGCGGAAACCCGCGCCCGGCAGACGGCGCAGTGTGAGCCAGTAAAGGATAGGTTGTTGTGAGGTAACCTGTGACGGCGCACCGTTCATGCGCGCAGTCTACTCCATCAGAGGGTAATTACGCAGCCGCCGGAACCTGTGGCGCAGGGCGACTCCCTTCCGAGGCGAAGCTCCTTCGAAGGGAGGACGCCGGGTCGCCACAAGGAACGATGCTCATTGAGTCGCCTGGCCACCGCCGCCGAAAGAGCTTGCGCCTCGGGCGGTGGCGGCCCCTTCGGAGACGGCGGCAGAGCGCCCAAGGACACATGGTTCATTGCGACTGCCTGCGCCCATTGCCGAAGGAGCGTTCGCCTCGGGCACTGGGCGCTAGGGCGTGACGACCGCATCCAACATATGCACCGGCCGAGTGGAGGTCATGACCAGCGCGTAACTCATTTTCTCGTAGGTCCGGAACACCATCACCAACGCCGAATCTTCATCCGGCATTTTATAGCGCTGGCGTGTGACCGGATCCTTGTGCGTGCCAACATGACGCATGACGCGCAGCACCGTGCCTTCCTCGATGCCCTCGCGCGTGCCAAGCGAAATACCGATCACCCCGAATGAACCTATCTCGGCCACGGCATTCAAGGCGGATACGATTCTTCCCTCGACCTGGGTCTTGGGCGCGTGCGGATAGTAATAAGGCAGCGAGGCCTTTTTCGGCGCCACCAGCAAGCGGTCGGTCGGGATAATTTCCTGCTTGGCGGCGGTGACCACCAGCTTGCTCGGGTCGCCCGGGTCGAGGCGTCGCGCATCGCCCAGATACAGCGCCTCGAACGCCAGCAGTTCACCGGTATCGGGATGACGGATGGCCTTGCCGGGTCGAAAGATCTGATAATACTCCGTGTCTTCGTCCTTCAGGCCGCGGGCGTAAAACTGGCTGCCGTTGCCGAGCGCGATCCGATCATCGAGTCCGGTCGTGACATAACCGGCGTCTTCGAGCTCATCATTGTCGACCACGAGCGGGCGCGTGAGAAACGGCATGATGGTGTTCGGCGAAATCGTGGGTATGGCCGCTTCCAGCGGCGCACCATGAATCTGCGGCCCAAGCTTCACGGTACGGCTGTCAGTCGGCGCGGTTGAAGTGGTGATGTCTTCCGGCGTCTTGCCCACCGCCGGCAGCACCGGCAGCGTCTCCTTACGCAGCACGCTCAGTTCCGGTTTGCCATCGACCATGCGAAACACAATCACGTCGCCGGGATAAATCAGATGCGGATTTTTGATCTGGTCATTGATCTTCCAGATCTTCGGCCAATGCCACGGGCTCTTCAGAAAATGCGTTGAAATGTCCCACAAGGTATCGCCCTTGACCACGGTATAGCGCTCGGGGTGGTCGGGCTTGAGCTGTACCTCATCCGCCCAGGTCGGTGCCGGAGCGGTCAGGAGCAGCGCAGTAATAAGGAGGAAAGATCGGGATCCCAGCAGGTGTTTAGGCGACATTCGTCCACTTTCCGTGTAGTCTGATAACGATATTGAGTGTAGTCCAAGCCAGTACGCAACGCCAAGACCGCATTACGGTCAAATTTTCTTGTTATTCAGCAGCATCCAGGCTGATAATAATCCGGTTTGACAGGAAGTATAGCCGGTCGCCTTTGGCTTCAAAAACATGACAATTCGCACCATTCTGCACTATCCCGACCCACGTCTGCGGCGCACGGCCAAGCCGGTGCCGAAGGTCAACGATGAGATCCGCCGGCTGGTGGAGGACATGGCGGAAACCATGTACCAGGCACCGGGTATCGGGCTCGCGGCGATCCAGGTCAACGAGACCTGGCGCATCGTCATCATCGACATTTCCGAGACCCGCGATCAGCTCCAGGTCTTCATTAATCCTGAAATCTCATCCCAAGCCGGCGAACAGGAGCGCGAAGAGGGCTGCCTGTCCGTCCCCGGCATCTACGAGCCGGTGATCCGCGCCGATACCATCCAGGTGCGTGCGCTCGACCGCGACGGGAACCCATTCGAACTCGAGGCCGAAGGCCTGCTGGCCACCTGCCTCCAGCATGAAATCGATCACCTCGACGGCAAGGTCTTTGTCGATTACCTCTCGCGCCTGAAACAAACGCGCATCCGCAAGAAATTAGAGAAGCAGCAGCGGTTAGCGATGTAATCCACAGGATTAATAGGATAAAACCAAAAATGAAAATTCTAATTCATAATCCTGTAAATCCTGAAAAATCCTGTTAATCCTGTCTATTTTTTCATCTCATGAATTTGATCTTCGCTGGCACGCCGCCATTTGCGGTCCCCGCACTCGAGGCGCTGTTGCGCGCCGGCCATCGCCTACTCGCGGTGTACACCCAGCCGGACCGTCCCGCCGGGCGCGGGCGCCAGCTCTGCGCCAGCCCGGTGAAACAGTGCGCACTTGAACACGGCATTGAAATTCGTCAGCCGGAAAAATTCACCGGCGAAGAAAACCGGCTGCGCGCGGATGCGCCGGACGCGATGATCGTCATCGCTTATGGCCTGCTGCTTCCGGCTTCGGTACTCGCCATTCCCCGGTTCGGCGGCATCAATGTGCACGCCTCGCTGCTCCCGCGCTGGCGCGGGGCGGCGCCGATTCCGCGCGCGATTGAAGCGGGCGATGCCGTCACCGGTGTCAGCATCATGCAGATGGAAGCCGGACTCGATACCGGACCGGTGCTGGCGGAAGCACGGATACCCATTCATGCAAGCGACACGGCGCAGACGCTGCATGACCGCCTAGCGTCGCTGGGGGCGGTCACCTTGGTCACGGCCCTGGAAAACCTGGTGTCGGGCAAGGCAAATCCGCAAACGCAAAATGAGGCGCACGCCTGTTATGCCAAAAAATTGCGCAAGGACGAAGCGCCGCTCGACTGGAAACAACCCGCGCAGGTGCTGCATCGCAAGATTCGCGCACTCGTTCCCTGGCCGGTGGCGAGCACCGCCTGGCATGGCCAAACCCTGCGACTGTGGGAAGTGGGGCCGTGGCAGGAACCGTCCGCGGCGGGCGCGGCGGGCACCATCGTGCGGGCCGATGCCGCCGGTATTGACGTGCTTACCGGTGACGGCGTGCTCCGCATCACGCGCCTCCAGTCCGAAGGCGGAAAAATTCTGGCGGCGGGTGATTTCTTAAATGGCCACCGACTGACCGCCGGCGACCGGCTGGGCGATGAAACCAACCTCCCCGCAACCCGCTAGGCGCAGCAGCGCCACGCCCATCAATCCACGCGCGGTGGCGGCGAAAGTGGTGACCGAGGTCATCGTCCACGCGCGCTATCTCGATGCCGCGCTCGTGGAATCGCTCGACGCGTTACCGCCCACACAGCGGCATGCGGCGGCGCTGATTCAGGAGATGGCCTACGGTGTGTTGCGCTGGTTTCATCAGCTCGAGGCCATCGCGGCGCTGTGGCTGGCAAAACCGCTCAAGGAAAAGGATCAAGATATTCACGCGTTGCTGCTGGTCGGGCTGTATCAACTGCGGCACATGCGCGTGGCCCGGCACGCCGCGGTGACCGAAACGGTGGACGCGGCGACCGCGCTGAAAAAACCCTGGGCCAAAAATCTGCTCAATGCCTGCCTGCGCTCCTATCTGCGCGAGACAGAACGCGCGCAGGCGACGATCGCTGCCCAGCCTGCGGCCAGGTTCAGCCATCCTGACTGGCTGCTCGCTGAAATCCGCCGCGACTGGCCGGATGACTGGGAGCGCATACTCGCGGCCAACAATGAAAGACCGCCGATGGTGCTGCGCGTCAACCGGCGCCGGCAGACACGCGCGCACTATCTCGCGCGACTGGCGCAGGCCGGTATCGCGGCCAAGCCACTGCCGCTGACGGAAACCGCGGTCATGCTGGAGACACCGGTGCCGGTCAGCGAATTGCCCGGCTTCGGGCAGGGCGAGGTCTCGGTGCAAGACGCGGCGGCGCAATTCGCGGCGGTGCTGCTCGACGCGCACGCAGGCGAACGCGTGCTCGATGCCTGTGCCGCACCGGGCGGCAAGACCGGTCACCTGCTCGAGCACACACCCGGGCTGGTCGAGCTGGTGGCGCTCGACCGGGAACCGGCGCGCGTGGCGCTGATCGAGCAAAATCTCGCACGTCTGAGCCTGATGGCGCAGACCATCACCGGCGATGCCGCACATCCGGCCGGCTGGTGGGACGGTCGCCCGTTCGACCGCCTGCTGGTCGACGTGCCCTGTTCGGCCACGGGTGTGATTCGCCGTCATCCCGACATCAAGCTCCGGCGCCGTCCCGAGGATCTGCCTAAATTGATCGCCACCCAGGCACAGATTCTCGATGGGTTGTGGCCCTTGCTCAAACCCGGAGGTAAGCTTCTGTACGTGACCTGCTCAATGCTGCCGACGGAAAACGAAAAACAGGTGGAATCCTTTCTCGCGCGCCATGCCGACGCCAAGGAAGTGGCGCTGCCGATGAACGCGGGTCGGGCGCGGTCCAGAGGATGGCAGGTGCTGCCGGGCGAGGCGGACATGGATGGATTTTATTATGCGTGCATCGGTAAAAACTGACTGGCGGCGTTTCGCCTTCGCGGCGCTGGCGCTGGCGCTGTTCGGCGATACCGCCGCGGACTTCAAGGTGACGGAAGTCCAACCCAAGCTCGTCGGTCAGTCCCTGGTGCTCGCCGGCAACCTCGATCTGGGCTTGAGTCCCAAGGTGGAAGAAGCGATCGCCAAGGGCATTCCACTGGAGATCGTCATCGACATCCGCCTGTACCACCAACGCCGCTATCTGTGGGACAGCAAAATCGCCACCTGGACGCTGAACCGCCGCATTCAGTATCACGCGCTCTCGGGCCAGTACCTGGTGAGCGCGGGCAACGCCGACTCGGAAACACGCGAAAGCCTGCTGACGCAACAAGAGGCGCTGAAGCAGCTGGGTTCGCTGAATGACCTCAATCTGGCGCTGGCGGAAACGCCGGCCGGAGACGGCTATTCCGTGGACCTGCGCGTGAGCCTCGATATCGAGGCGCTGCCCGCGCCGTTGCGGCCGGTGGCCTACACCTCGTTTGCCTGGCACCTCAACAGCGGCTGGACCTCATGGAAAGTAGCACGCTGAACCGCTACGTCACCCGCTATGTCACCGGCGTCGCGCCGCTGGCGGTACTGTCGGTGCTGCTGGTCGCCGCGTTCATCATTATGAACGCGGCGACCCAGAACTCGGCGCTGTTCGGGCGCCTGTATTCGGTGCTGTTGCTGGTCAACATTCTCGGCGTGGTGCTGTTGATCGCGCTGATTCTGCTCAACGTGTTTCATTTCGTGGAGCAGTACCGCGCCCGCATCATGGGCACGCGGCTGACGCTGCGCTTGCTGGTGATGTTCATCGTGCTCGCGGTGGTCCCGGTGTCGGTGGTGTTTTTCTTTTCGATCCAGACGCTCAATCGCGGTATCGACAACTGGTTCGACGTGCGCATCGAGCGCGCGCTCGACGATGCCCTGCTGCTCGGGCGCACCGCGCTCGATGCGATCAAGCAGGACCTGGTGAAAAACACCCAGGAGGTGGCCGCGGAGCTGGAAACGCTGCCCGTGAAACCGAATGCCGGCGGCCTGCGCCCGGAGTTGTCCCTGCTCAATGCCCTGCGCGAGCAGTACAACATCACCGAACTGACACTGTTCACCCAGGACGGAAAAATCATTGCCTCGGTCAGTGAAGCGAATTTCGAGACCGGCACCTTGGTGCCGGACCGGCCCAGCGATGCGGTGCTCGCCCAGGCGCGCCAGGGGCTTACCTACGCCAATATCGATGCCGTCGGTAAAGAGGGTTTGCGGCTGCGCGTGGTGGTGCCGGTGCGTTCGCGCGACGTCGGCGCGCCGGTGCGCGTGATGCAGGTGCTGCAGGCGCTGCCGCCGCGCTACGCCAAGCTCGGCGAATCGGTGCAGTCGGCCTTCGTCGAGTATGAAAAGCTCGTGTACCTGCGCGGTCCGCTCAAGTTCGGCTTCACGCTCACGCTGTCGCTGATTACCCTGCTCACCTTGCTCATCGCGGTGTGGGCGGCGATCTTTTCCGCGCGCCGGCTGGCGGCGCCGATTCGCGAATTGGCCGAAGCCACGAACGCGGTGGCCCAGGGCGATTACCAGAAACAGATACCGGTCACCAGCCACGACGAAATCGGCATCCTGGTCGAGTCGTTCAACGACATGACGCGCCGCATCCACCGCGCCCAGACCCAGAGCAAACGCAGCCAGCAGGAAGCCGAGATCCAGCGCGCCTACCTCGAGACCGTCATGGGACGTCTGTCTTCCGGCGTGCTCACCTTCAACCAGCGCCTGCTGCTGCGCACCCACAACCCGGCGGCCAACCAGATTCTCGGCGTCGATCTCAAACCCGGCGAGCGCCGATCGCTGGCGTGGCTCTCCGAGCACTACCCGGCACTGGGCCCGTTCACCGAGGCGGTCGATGCCGCCGCGGCCGCGGGCCAGGCTGAATGGCAGGCACAGATTCAGCTGTCGGCGAACAATCACCGCCGCACCCTGATGCTGCGCGGCACCTCGCTGCCGTCGTGGCGCGGCAAGCGCGGCGGTTACGTCGTGGTGTTCGACGATATCACCACCCTGATCCAGGCGCAGCGTGACGCCGCGTGGGGCGAAGTGGCACGGCGCATGGCGCACGAAATCAAAAACCCGCTCACCCCCATCCAGCTCTCCGCCGAGCGCATTCGCCACAAGTATCTTCGTCAGGTATCCGACGAGGAGCGTGGCGCGCTCGACCTGGCCACGCAAACGATTATCGAACAGGTCGAGGCGCTCAAATCCATGGTCAACGATTTCTCCGAATACGCACGCTCCGCGCAGATGCGCTCGCAGCCGGTGGACCTGAACAACCTCGTGCGCAACGTGGTCGAGCTGCACAAAAACGAGCGCGGGCTTGTCGCCGCCGGCGTGGTGCCGCTGCACGGCGCGGCTGAAAAAACCCGAAAGGGCAAAACCGCGCGCAGCGTGGTGACCAAACTCGAACTCGCTGACGAGCTGCCGCGCATCTCGGCCGATCCGGGCCGGTTGCGCCAAGTGCTGCACAACCTGCTGCTCAACGCGCGCGATGCCCTGGCCGCCACGCCCAAGCCGACGATTCACGTCGGCACCCGCGTGGTGACGGCGAACGTACATCGTTTCGTCGAATTGATCGTGCGCGACAACGGCCCGGGATTCCCGGAGCCGCTGCTGGCCCGGCTCTACGAACCCTACGTCACCAGCAAGGAGAAAGGCACGGGGCTGGGACTGGCCATCGTCAAGCGCATCGTGGAAGAACACGGCGGCACCATCGTCGCGGAAAATCTCAAGGAGGGCGGCGCCTGTGTGATCATACGCCTGCCGATCGGCGAGGTGGCGGTATCGACCAAAGCGGCGCCCGCGGCTCCGGAAGCGGCCACGGCGGAGAAAAAGGCATGAACCCCGGATATATTTTGGTGGTGGATGACGAGCCGGACATTCGCCGGCTGGTGCAGGAAATTCTCACGGACGAGCACTACCAGGTCGTGACCGCGGAGAACGCCAACGTCGCGCGCGCGGCGGTGCGCCAGCAGCGCCCGGATCTGGTGTTGCTCGACATCTGGATGCCGGATACCGACGGTATCAGCCTGCTGCGCGAATGGTCCGAGGCCGGCAACCTCGAAATGCCGGTGATCATGATCTCGGGTCACGGGACGGTGGAAACCGCGGTCGAGGCCACGCGCCTCGGCGCCTATGACTTCATCGAAAAGCCGCTGTCCATGGGCAAGCTGCTCGTGACCGTGAAGCGCGCGCTCGAGAACGATAAGCTGCGGCGCGAAAATCTGCGCCTGCGCCGCCAGGCCGAACCGGCCGCCACGCTCATCGGCAAAAGCCCGCTCATGCAACAGTTGCGCGAGAACGTCGAGCGCATCGCCGCGACCGACGCCTGGGTGCTCATCTCCGGCGAGCCGGGCAGCGGCAAGGCGGTCGCGGCGCGCTATCTGCACGCCCACAGCGCCCGCATGCACGCCCCCTTCGTGGAAGTCAGTCTCGCTGCGCTCTCGCCAACGCACGTGGCCGCGCAGCTGTTCGGCCAGGAACAGAAAGCGGCCATCAAACCCGGCAGCTTCGAGCAGGCCGCCGGCGGCACCCTGCTGCTCAACGAGATCAGCGATCTCGATTCCGCCATGCAGGCGCGCCTGCTGGATGCACTCGAACAGAAGCGCTTCACCCGCGTGGGCGGCCACCAACCGTTCGAGATGGATGTGCGCATCCTCGCCGCCAGCGATCAGGACCTGCAAAAGGCGGTGGAAGAAAAACGCTTCCGTGAGGATCTTTATTATCGCCTGAACGTCGTGCCACTGCGCGTGCCGAGTTTGCGCGAGCACCACGAGGACGTGCCGGAGCTCATCAACTTTTACGTCAACTGGATGGCGGACAACGAACACCTGCCGTATCGCAAATTCACCACTGGCGCGCTCAATTTGTTGCGCAACTATTCCTGGCCGGGCAACGTGCGCGAACTGCGCAACCTAGTGCAGCGGCTGCTGATCCTGAATCGCGGGGAAGAAATAACGGAAGCCGAGGTCGAGCAGACGTTGGGCGGACCGGCGCCAATCTCACCCGAGGCCTACCCGCCGACGCTCATGGAAGTGCCGCTGCGCGAGGCGCGCGAGCAGTTCGAAAAGGCCTACCTTGAGCATCACCTCAAGCGCACCGGCGGCAACGTCGCCGAGGTCGCGCGCCTCTCCGGCATGGAGCGCACCCACCTGTACCGCAAGCTCAAGCAGCTCGGCGTCAATCCCAAGCCGCCCAAGGAATAGCCATGGCGATCGTCGACAACCTCGAAGCCATGCTCGCGCGCGGCCAGGACAGCGCGCTGCTACGCTACAGCCTCGGCGGCGAATATTTGAAACTCAATCAATTCGACAAGGCCGCCGAACATCTGCGCAAGGCGGTGGAGCAAGATCCGAAATATTCCGCCGCGTGGAAGCTGCTCGGCAAAGCGCTAGCCAATGCCGGACATAAAAATGAGGCAATCAAAGCCTACGAAGATGGGATTAAAGTCGCGGAAGAAAAAGGCGACAAACAGGCGGCGAAAGAAATGATGGTTTTTTTGAAGCGATTACAAAAATAGGTCGAGCGGGCTTCGCGCTCGCCAACCCAGCTCGGGCTCCCTCATACTCTCGGTTGCCTCAGGGAGCGCGCATCCGCGAGATCCTTTGCTCGCCCCTTCAGGCCGGACTTCGGCTGCCCTTGGCGTTCGGCTCGCCAGAGGGGCAGAAAAACTAACCCCCCCGATACTGGCTCAGTCTACGTCGCACAATGCCAATCAAGCGCTATTGACAGCAGACTGCACCCTATGTAGACTTACTACCTTATGAAAACCGCACGCCGCCAACAATCTGACCCGAGGTTAAGTCTACAAAGTCTTCAGGTACTTCGTGCCTTTATTGATGCTGCGGAACCACTATCAGGCTCTGATGCTCGCAAATTAGTTAATTTGCAATCGGGAACACTTTATCCAATTTTGCTGCGCTTTGAGGAAGCTGGCTGGCTAAAGAGCTATTGGGAAAGTGTTAACCCAAGTACTGCTGGGCGACCGCGTAAGCGGTTTTATGAGTTAACAGCCACTGGTGCAAGAAAAGCATCAGAAATTCTAAGTTGGCTTGAGGGGGCTCAAAGCGCATGACATGGTCTGCATTACTGCTAGCGATTGCTGTCGGCATCATTACCGACGAGTTTCTGTGTTGGTCTCAGCGATTGGCTGAGGTACTTCTTCGACTCAGCACACATAAACTACCGCCAGAATTATGTTCACGGATGCATGAAGAATGGCTAGCTGATCTACAGACTTTCCCTAGCAAATTAAGCAAACTATTTTTTGCATTGGATACATTTCGCGCTGCATACATAATTGATCATCAGCAACGACTACCAGAGGTGTCACCAATTGTGCCGATTGTCATTCGCACTCGCGATTTGTCGATGTCTCTGGCGATTGTTTTATTCAGCTTGCCAATACTAGTGATCGTAGCAATTTTGATATTCCTTGCTACTAAAGGACATGGACCTGTCATTTTTCGGGACAAAAGAGTTGGCAGAGATGGCAAAATATTTTGTCTATATAAATTCCGTACTGTCGATCTGCAAAAAAATTTATGGGCTCGATTCGTCCGTGCAACCTGCTTTGACGAATTGCCTGTGATTCTCAACGTACTCAAAGGAGACATGAGTTTCGTTGGGCCGCGCCCTGAGAGACCAGAGTTCGTGCGGACTATGTCGGAAGCTATCCCGAACTATGGACAGCGTCATCGAGTGAGGCCAGGGATGACAGGCTGTGCGCAGATTCATTACCCGTTTGGTTCAACGGTAGACGATGCTAAAGCAGAATGCGCTTACGATGTTGAGTACATCGACAGACACTACACATTAAGAGCAAATCTGAGAATTATGCTTGAGACTAGCCTAATTATTTTGGGGATAAAGAAAAGATAAATCACGAAAATCAAAGTAACCTTGCGGTCTTCATTCCCGTAGCCACCGCCGAGCATCGCAGCCCGCCCCGGGGGTGTCGCGAGACTCCTGATCGAGCCCGAGGCGCGTATTTTGCGCCCGGCGAGTTAGGCGAGCGTCGGGGCGGGCGAGAAGTGGAGGAGGAAGTCGGTGGCTCCGGGCGTGCTTTCTTTCGGTCACCTTTCTTTGCACGAGCAAAGAAAGGTGACCCAGGGTGCAGGGGCGGAGCCACCCGCAATTAGCTTTTGAGTGCGGCCGTAGGCCGCTCGACTACTCTTGAGCTTCAGTAAAAAACGCGCAGGACCTTTCGAGGTCGACGAACTGTTTTTGAAAATCCAACATCGACTTCATCAACACATCGCACTGCGGCGAGTTGAGCACGGCGTTTAGCTGCGCGGCGTTATCCCACCAGTACTCCAGCACCCCGTCGAACGCCTCGCCGAAGGCGCGGCGCTGGCGCATGAGATCGTTGGCATCCACAATCAGCGTCAGATTTTTCGCGTGGCCCGTCGCCCCGGTGTAGTCCACCACCCGGCCGACGATGGCGTCGAATTTCGGATCGTTCCAGTATTGCCGGAACTGCTCGGAGCTGATGTCGGCACGCTTGTGCAGGCAGTTGATGAACCGGATCATGCTTTCCTAGCCCTGGTAACTTATCCGATAGGATAGACGACAAACACGCTCTTGAAACCGGCTAGTAAAACGCCGGTTCGCCCGGCGGCCGCGTCTTGAAACGCTTGTGCAGCCAGATTTAAAGATCACCACCCACTGCACTCCAATGCGTGATCGTGCCACCATCCCAATACATTTCGATGAAACGAATCGGGCGGGCGTTACGGACACAGCGCGGCCTGAACACGGCGTAGGCCACATGCCCACGGTCACGCACGCTTTCATAGCGCAGCAGGTCAACTTGCGCGCGCGCCTCGCGGCCAAACTGCTGACAGCGTGCGTAATCGTCGTCACGCAGCCACTTCCACTTTAATGGAAACAGGTTGTAGCTGCGCCCTTCCACGGTCGCGGCAATAGCGCGGGACACAAGCGTTTGGGGCGGACGCCCGGTTTCGGCCATGAAACGCGCGCTGTGATAGGCGACCTCCCGAATCGCGGTTTCTTCGCGCGCGGCGCAGTAGTAAATCCCATAACTGCCGTCGCTGAAGCGCGACGGGTAAGGCCGTGCAAACGGCGCCATGATGAAACTCGCGCCGGGACCGTGGGCCCGTTCCGGCGGCGGCACTCTTTGAATATCGCCGCGCTCATCACGCAGTCGCGCGTTGGTCAGCCCCTCGATTTCGTGCAGGATATCCCAATCCTCAGCAGCAACACCAAGATCTGCGTAGAGATCCACGTGCGGGTAAGCGGAGGCAATCACCCGGTGGGTATCCGCCGGGCCGAGGCGCGCGGCGCGCGGCCGGCCCGCACGCTTCACCATGCGCCCCGTTGGGCGTCGAGAAAACGGCGAACTTCGTAGAGATCGGCCACGCGGCCGGACAACATCCGCTCAAGGGCCGATTTATTTCCAAACAGGGGGTTGCTGTTAGGCGTTTTGATCCAGTCACGGACCGATTGCTCGTCCCGGGAAAACAGGATGCGCAGCGCCTTGTGCATGCCCAGGAGATAAGAGATGCGCTCCATCGTGTCCGGCGGGAGTTTGGCCGGCGCTTTGGCCTTCCAGCTCATGAAGGTAGAACGCGACGGAACACCGAGCAGCGTCATGGCCTGTCGCGTATCGAGCCCCCAGAAATCCACGAGCCGGAAAAAGGCATCCAAGGCAACTTGGGTTTTTTGCGTCTCGTCATCCTGCTTGGCGGCGACTTTCATGGCTTAACCCCATTTATCCATAAATAGACATATTCTAATAATATGTACAATATTAGACAATGTCAATTCAAGCTACTGGCCGGCTCAGGTGGTCTTGTCTTTCGAATAAAAATCCTTCCCCCCCTGCGGCCGCGTCTTGAAGCGCTTGTGCAGCCAGAAATACTGTTCCGGCATTTCCCGCACCGCTTCCTCGATCTCCTGGTTCATCCGTGTCGTATCCGCCACCGGATCGCCGGAGGGAAAATTGTTCAGTGGCGGGCGGAAATTGATCTCGTAACCGCGCCCCCATGACAGTTGACGCGTGATGCAGGGAATCACTACCGCCTCCGTCATCTGCGCGAGGCGTGGCAGGACCACAAAGGTCGCGGCGGGGATGCCG
>JAUSDQ010000140.1 GCA_030650525.1 Sulfuricaulis sp. | reverse complement strand
CGGCATGTCCTCGTTGATGAACTCCTTATGCAGTACATCCATCAGCGACTTCACGACACCGGAAGCGTCGGTGCCCGGGATATCGCAGTGCAGCCAGCCTTGGGTGTGCGAGATCATGGACACGGAATTGCCGGTGCCGCCGACGGGGAAGCCCGCCTTTAAAAGCGCCTCGATCAGCGGCTTCACCTTCTTTTCATCCGCCACCATGAATTCGATGTTGGAGCGGATCGTGAAGCGCACAAAACCGTCGGCATATTTGTCGGCGATGTCGCACAGTGTGCGGATCGTATATACATCCATCTGCCGCTGGGTGCCGGCACGCACGGTCCAGACCTCGTCGCCGGTGTGTGACACATGATGCAGCACGCCGGGACGTGGACGTTCGTGCCACGCCCATTGGCCGTAGTTGCGCTTCAATACCGGGTGCAGGTACTGGAAATGATCCGGCGTACCGGATTCGGTGGGCATACGCGGTTGTGCAGACATTGATTAACCTCCGTTCAATTCAGAATTTCGTTATTTATCAGCCGGCCTTGGCCTGCTTGAGGCGCGCCACTTCGTCGTCCCAGCCGTCCATGCGGATATACGGATTGGTGCGCGGGTGATTGACCATGTTCGGGTCCACTTCCATGCCCAGACCTTCCAGCAGGTTATTGAGGCCGATGCGTTCGATCATCTCGCCGCAACGCTCGTGCTCCAGGCCGTTTTCGGCCCAGAACTCCATGAGGGTCTTGCTCAGCGTGACGAGCTTCTCGAAATCCTCGTCGGTTTCCAGTTTCATGAACGGCACAATCATCGTTCCCAGGAGATCGCCGATCTTGAGCGTGCGCTTGCCGCCCGCGAGGATGGTGACGCCGCGATCCTTGCCCGGCGACAGCGCCTTGGTCATGACATTGATGCAGTGCATGCATTTGACGCAGTTGCGGTTGTCGATTTCGAGTGTATCGTCGGCCTTCAGCTTCAGGCTCTTGGTCGGGCAACGCGTGATCACGTTGTCCACCACGTACTCGCGGCCCTTCTGCTTGACGAAGTTCCTGACTTCCGCCTGGTTGACCTGGATGTCGTCGCGCCAGGTGCCCAGCACGGCCATGTCGGAACGTTGGACGGAGTTCATGCAGTCGTTGGCACAGCCCGAGAACTTGAACTTGAACTTGTAAGGCAACGCGGGCCGGTGGATGTCGTCGATGAAGGTGTTCAGCACGTCGCGGTGCGCGCGGCCCTCGTCGTAGCAGGAGTGTTCGCAACGCGCATGTCCCACGCAGGACATTCCCGTGCGTACCGACGGTCCCGCTCCGCCCATGTCGAACCCCAGCTTGTTGAACTCATCGAAGGCGGGCTGGATTCTTTCCGTGGTGCAACCCTGGAGCATGATGTCGCCGGTCTGGCCGTGCAGCGCGATCAGACCGGAGCCGTGCTGCTCCCAGATATCGCAGAACTTGCGCAAGATATCGCTGGTGTAATGCATGCCCGGCGCCGGCATGATGCGGATTGTGTGGAACTCCTTGGACTCGGGAAATTTTTCGGCGACCTCGGAGAAACGCGGAATCACACCGCCGCCGTAACCGATGACGCTGGCGGTGCCGCCTTTCCAGTAGCCCTTGCGGGTTTGATAGGAGTGCTCCAGCTGACCGAGCAGATCGACCGCCATGTCGTTGGTTTTGGCCAGACGTTTGATGCCGGTAATGAAGCTGGGCCAAGGACCGCTTTCGAGCTGATCCAGCATGGGAGTGTCGTGCATCTTTTTGCTCATGTTCTCTCTCCGCTCAGATAATGAAGTGTTAGATCTTGCATGGCGGCGCGCGCCTCGCGCGCCTGCTGTGCGCCTCCGGACATGCCGTTACCGCGCGAACGGGAAACCACGTCCGGACCTGCCTGACGAGGCGTACATCATTAATAATTCGCGGGAGAGAGTTATTGATATAGATCAATCGAATGCCGCCTTCTGGCCGATTCGGCCATTAGGGATAGCGGCATATCCCTTTCGGGGAGTAAAACGTGATTCGTGAGTCGTGAATCGTATGGGGTTAGACGGGGATCGGGTGGTATTTCGTTGCGGCTTCACGGCTTAGCGTTCACGTTCCACGGCTCACGCAGCGCACGATAACAGACATAGATAAACAGGAATCCGCCGGCGACGGAGATCAGGCCGCCCAGCCCCATGAGGCCCATGCCGGCGACTCGCTCCACCGTATCGAGCGCCTGGGCCGCGCCCGCGACCTTGCGTTGCACGCCGTAGCCGCCCGAGATCACCAGCCCCAGCACATGCAGCAGCTGACCGCCGCCGTACAGGTAAGGCTGGAGCCGGGCCAACTTCGCATCGGGCCGGCGGTACCCGAGGCGCGGCAGCAGATAATAGGTCAGCCCCATGAAGGCCAGCGTCACGCCGACAATGCTGCCGTGATAATGCGCCGGGATGGTGACGTTGGTGCCGGTGATGAGAAAACCAATCACGCCACCGGCACCGAACAGAATCATGGAGGCGATCAACGCGGCGCGCAGCGGTTGCGCCTCGTCCGGCGCGCGCCCGGCGCGCCACAGCCCGTGCACCAGCGCCAGGCTCAAGGGCAGTGCCGCGAGGCTTCCGCCATATTGCATGAGCCAGGTAAAAAGCTTGATGTGCTCCACCGACGTCACGGGATACGAATAATAAATAATCGGCGTGAGGAAAACGGCGATGAGTCCGAAACCGAAAAAGATCAGCGCCACGCGCGGGCTGAGCGACAGGCCGACACCGGAGGCCGATGCCAACCACAGCCACGCGACCAGCATGAGCAGCGTGTAGGTAAACTGGAGCACGTGACCGCCGCCCCAGAACAGCAATTCGTAATAGGGTTTGCCGTGCAGAAATTCCGGCAGCGTGAAATACGACCAGGCAAAGGCGATCAGCGCCAGCATGGCCGAGACCGCCGCGGTGTTCAGCCCGAAGCGCAGCGCCGCCGCGCCTTCCATCCACGGGCCCACCGGCGGGATCGCGCCCATCGCGCGCAGGGTGAGCACGCCGAAACCGGCGGCGAACAACAGCAGGCCGGCCAGAAACAGCGGGTGCTGGAGCACCGGAATGTAATTGCTCATCAGCGGCTCGCCAGCGCCGAAAAACGGCGCGGCCGCGATGATCAGCGCGCCAACGGCGGCCAGCAGCAGCGCGATCCTGCCGGCGGCCAGAAACCGCGGCGTGGAATTCAGACTCCACAGGGCGCCGCCAAAGGCGAGGAACCACACCAGCACCGAGAGGTCCACGTGCACCACCAGCGCGGTGCGGAAGAAATCCACCGAGGGAAAAATATTCTGCACGTACGGCGTGCGCGCCAGCACCAGCAGCACCGAAAAAATGCCGGAACCGAGCAACGCGGCCAGCCCCAGTATCAACCAGCCGACGGCAAGCTGCCGGCGACCATTGTCAGGAATCGGAAGATAAAATTCCATTATGATGATTGTTCACCGCAAAGGCGCAAAGAGCGCAAAGGAAAGTGAAAATAAAATTAGATTGTCATGCTCGGTCCCTTTATTTTTTTCTTTGCGCCTTTGCGGTGAAAATTATTTAAATACAAACCCGCCGCCGCGCGCGTCGAATTCCACCACGAACACCTGGGCCGGGACCAGCGTCACGTCAGCCTCCTTCGTATAATTGAAATCCGGCACACGCACGCTGTCCTGCAGGCGTGCCCGCAAGCGATGGCGGCCCGCGGGGACGGGGAAACGCCGATAGACCGTGGAGGCGCCATCGCGCGACAGGCCCGCCGGAGCAAGTTCGGCCTGGAAAATTCGCTTGCCGTCCAGGTCGAGCTCAAAAATAACGGGTGAACGTTCGCGTCCACACTGGACCGGATTGCGCATATTGGGCGGGAGGCTGGCCAGTTCCTCCGCGGTACGCACATGGCACTCCGCTTTCGGCTGACCCGCATGACTGAAGCT
>JAUSDQ010000138.1 GCA_030650525.1 Sulfuricaulis sp. | reverse complement strand
GAGGGCGAGGGGCGGATGGTGCGGGGCGGGGAGATATTCGCCCTCAATCCGGGTGATACGATCTGCATACCGCCGGGGACACCGCACCGGGTGGATAATACCGGCGCGACGGAATTGAAACTGTTGTGCAGTTGTTCCCCGCCGTACTCGCATGCCGACACCGAGCTCCTGGATAAGTAAACACTGTTAACGGACGTTCTACAGCCAGCGCCGCCGTTTTACGCCTCTGTTGGAGGCGCCATCGACCGTTTATCGCAGAAAGAGTATTAAAAATCCGTGTTCGGGTAGGAGCTTAGCTCGATCTGCCGATACTCGCCGCAGGCACGGGAGTTGCACGCTATATCCCCCAGATAACCTCGGGTACATCGCAAGAATGCGGATCACCAGATTGCCAACGGCGTGCAAGCGCGCAGCAGCCCTCGGGCTAGTCGCGTTTTTTGCCGTCTGTGACGTGGCGTGGGGCGAGGTGTACGTGTACGAGATGCCGGACGGCTCGCGCATGATCACCGACCATCCGATCAACGCCAAGCATTCGCGCGTCGTGCGCGTGACCCAGGACGTGAAGGGCGCCGGCAGGCTGGCCGCGCAAAAAAACAGCCCGGTGTTCCGTGAAGCGCCCTCCACCTATGACCGGCTCATCCAACGTTATGCCGATGAGTACGGTGTGGAGTTTGCGCTGGTCAAGGCCATCATGCAGGCCGAGTCGGCCTTCAATCCCTACGCGGTGTCGCACAAGGGCGCGCGCGGCTTGATGCAGATGATGCCGTCCACCGCCGGCCGATACGGCGTGCAGGACATTTATAATCCGCGTGAGAATATTCGCGCCGCGGTGCAGCACCTGAAATATTTATTCGACACCTTCGATCACAGGCCGGTGCTGGTCATCGCCGCGTACAACGCCGGTGAAAACGCGGTGAAACAACATCGCGGCATTCCACCCTACGAGGAAACGGAGAATTACGTCAAAAAGGTTCTGCAATACAAACGTCAGTACACTCCCAACTACCGGGTATTCAGCGTCGCCGCCAATCCCTCCGGCGGTTGATTTGCCAACGCGCGCCAATCCTTGTAACCTGCCGGCGCTGTATTCCATCCAGATCCCATTTGACCTTTACGGTAAGGTCTTTCCGCTGTTGGCGGGGCAAAGCATGAGTGACGATAAAACCAATCCGCAGGAGAGCAAGGAATTTCAGATTCTGAAAGCCTTGAAGCTGGTATTAACCGACGTGGTCAAGGACACGGCCACCCAGCCGGGCCTGAAGCATCCCTTGTCCGACCGGACGATCGAAGGTATCCGCCAGTGCCTCAGGCTGATCTCGGCGCGTGAGCGTGAGATTGTCGAGGACGCCGGTAAGACCATGGACCTGCGTCCTTTCTATGCAGACGAACCGAAGAAGAATGTCGTGGTGCCGATCACCCAGATCGGCCGCAATAAAATTAAGGACGACGATAAGAAATAAGTTTTCTGTCTGGCTTCCGACGCGCTCAGGACGAACAGCCGATTTTTTTAAACATTCGCTAGCTTCCCGAAACCCGCCGCACCGACCTGCCGCCGGGCGGGGTCGGTGCGGATTTCCGCAGCACAGAATATTTTTCCAGCAGCGGGCCGACGATCGGTTCGAGCTTGCGCCGTAACAGCGTGCCGCTCGCCGTGGTGACGGCGATGACGGGCGTAACCAGCGGTTCACCGGCGTGCGCCAGGGTGAGCATGGC
>JAUSDQ010000125.1 GCA_030650525.1 Sulfuricaulis sp. | reverse complement strand
TTGCCATCCAGCGTATCGCGGTTCTGGTCCACGTAGGCAAGCTGCACGGTTTCGCCGAGGCGCAGTTTGCCGCCGTCGGGTTTTTCCAAACCGGTGATCATGCGAAACAGGGTGGTCTTGCCGGCGCCATTCGGCCCGATGATCCCGACGATGCCGCCGCGCGGCAGATTGAAACTGAGGTCGTCGATGAGCAGCCGGTCGCCGTAGCCCTTGCTTAGGCCCTCCGCCTGCACCACCATCTCGCCCAGACGCGGTCCCGGCGGGATGAATATTTCCTTGGTTTCGTTGCGCTTCTGGAATTCCTGTGACACCAGTTCTTCATAAGCCGCGAGGCGCGCCTTGCTCTTGACGTGGCGGCCTTTGGGATTGGTGCGCACCCATTCGAGTTCGTGTTTCAGGGTGCGCTGGCGCGCGGACTCCTGTTTCTCTTCGACTTCAAGGCGTTTCTGCTTCTGCTCGAGCCACGAGGAATAGTTTCCCTTCCACGGAATCCCTTCGCCGCGGTCGAGCTCGAGAATCCAGCCGGCGACGTTGTCGAGGAAATAACGGTCGTGGGTTACGGCCACCACGGTCCCAGGATAATCATGTAGAAACCGCTCGAGCCAGGTGACGGACTCGGCGTCGAGATGGTTGGTCGGCTCATCGAGCAACAGCATGTCGGGTTGCGAGAGCAGCAGACGGCACAACGCCACGCGCCGGCGCTCGCCGCCGGACAGCTTGGTGACGTCCGCCTCCCACGGCGGCAGGCGCAGGGCATCGGCCGCGATATCGAGCTTGCGTTCGAGATCCCAGGCGCCGGCGGCGTCGATTTTTTCCTGAAGTTTTCCCTGCGCTTCGATGAGCTTGTTCATCGCGTCATCGCTCATCGGCTCGCCGAATTTCATGCTGATTTCGTTGAATTTATCGAGCAGTGCCTTGGTTTCGGCCACCGCCTCTTCGACGTTGCCGCGCACGTCTTTCTGGGGGTCGAGGTGCGGCTCCTGCTGCAGAAAGCCGATGCGAATGCCAGGTTGCGGGCGGGCTTCGCCGTCGTGCCCGTCATCCACGCCGGCCATGATGCGCAGCAGCGTGGATTTACCTGAGCCGTTCAGGCCGAGCACACCGATCTTCGCGCCCGGAAAGAAAGACAACGAAATGTCTTTCAAGATCGGGCGGTTCGGCGGCACGATCTTGCTGACACGATGCATGGTGAAGATGAACTGGCCGGACATGGAATAACCTTGCGTGGGTCAAAGGCGGCATATTATAGGTGAGGCGGGGCTTTCATGAACACACTTAGAGCCCCTCACAAAAAGAAAAAATAGACAGGATTCACAGGATTTCTAACCTCTAAAATCCTTAATCCTGTCAATCCTGAAAAATCCTGTTAATCCTGTCTATTTATTTTGCTAGAGATTCCTAGTTAGAAGCGAATTTCGGACTCGGGAGGCTAGCGGTTTGCCGCCCAGTTGGGTCCGCTGGTGTCGGAGGACAGCGTGGTTTCGTCGGCGAACTCGTAGTCGGTGTGCGCGTCCGCCTGTTGGAAGTAGTTCCCTTGCACGTAATCGAACCCGAGATTCCAGAGAATACCGAGGTCTTCCGCCTGTTCCACGAATTTGGCGATGGTTTGCTTGTCCATCGACCTGGCGAGATCGATGATGGCCTTGAGCGAGGTGCGGGTCAGGATGTCGGTCGAGAGGTTACGGATCAGCGATCCGGCAATTTTGAGGAAATCGATGGGCATATCGCGCAAGCGGTTGAGCGTGGCGAGGTTGTTGCCAAAGTTATCGACCGAGAACCGGCAGCCGATCCGGCGCGCGGCCTGCATGAACATGGCGGCATCCGCCGAGTTGGCCATGACCGCGGATTCATCGGCTTCAAGTATCAGGTATTTTGGCTTGACCCGCGCGTTCGCGAGTTGTTTCTGCAGCATGGACAGCAACTCGGGGTCCTTGAGCGCGGCCGGGCACAGGTTGACGAAGAAACTGGCCTTGCGTTTTTCGCCGTGCAGCGCCGCCAGCGACTGGATCGCCTGACGGATCACCCAGCGATCGATGGCCCCCAGGAGCCCCAGGTGTTCCGCCGCTGCCATGAATTCGCCGGCATGGATCAGCTCGCCATGACGGCCGACGAGACGCAACAGTACTTCGAAGTACTCCGCCGGATCGCCATGCAGATTGACGATAGGCTGGTACGCGAGCTGGAAGCCATCATGCTCCAGGGCCGTCTTGAGGCGCACCTCCCAGTCCAAGGCTGACCCGGACAGGATTGGCGCCGCGTGCGGCGGTTCGGCGGCCGGTGTGGGTACCGGCGCCATCGTGGCGGAGGGTGCCTGGACCACGGGCAAGGGTATGGGCGCCGGCGTTGGCGCCGGTGGTATCGCCGCGAGCGCCGGTTTATGCGGCCGGTTTTGCTGGCAGGACTGATAAGCCTTGGTCAGCACCGCCTGCGTGCTTTCGGTATTCTTGTCGATCACGACCACGCCGACCGTGCCATCGCAACGGAAGCTTTTCCCGCCTTCGTTGAAGGTGGTGTTTTTCAGCGTCAAGAGAATATCCTTAACCGCTTCTTTAATCTGTGCTTCATCCATGCCATGCAACAGCGCGGTGAACTCATCGCCACTGAAGCGCGCCAGGATCGTGGATTCACCGAGCTTCTCGCGGAACATGCGCGCGATCTTGAGCAACAGCCGGTCGCCGGCGGCGTGGCCGAGCGAATCGTTTATTTCCTTGAGCTCATTGAGGTCGAGGTAGAGCAGCGCGCTGCGGCTGTCATCCTGCTTGGCCTTCTCCAGCACCTTGGTCAATTCCTGTGTGAAGTGGTGGCGGTTGTAAAGGCCGGTAAGCGGATCGTGCAGATTGAGGTATTGCAGCCGGTTCTCGACTGCCTTGCGCTTCGACACGTCGGTGACGACGAACTGTGTGCAGTTTTCGCCGTTGAGCACGATCGACGAGATGGCGAGCTCCGCATGGAAGTGGTTGTTGTCCTTTTTCGCCGCCAGGAATTCCTGCGGAACCGCCGTGCTGTGCGCTGAGGCCTTGCGCAGAAAATCCTTGAAGCGGGGGTGATCGGATTTATCGATCAGGTTGAGCACCGGCACGCCCTCGAGTTCCTTGTTACTCTCGTAACCGAACATATTGAGATAAGCCTTGTTGGCGTCGATGTGCATGCCATCCTGGCAGTAGCCGATGGCCTCGCGCGAGCCTTCGATAATGGCGCGATTTTTGTTCTCCACTTCGTTCAGTGACTTGGTCATCTGACGAAACTGGTGGCGCTCTTCGGTCACGCGCAGCTCGCGCTCGACCACGGGAGCCAGGCGCGCGGACTGGTTTTTCAACACGACATCGTGCGCGCCGCTGCGCATGATTTTGACCAGATCCGGATCGCGGATGTTACGGGTCACGACGATAAAAGGGATATCGAGCAGGGCGCGTTTGACGAGATCGAGCGCCAGCTGCGCGCCGAAATGCGGGAGTGTGTATTCCGACAACACCACGTCCCATGGCCCCTTGTCCAAGGCCGCCTGCATCGAGGCCAGATCCTGGACGCGCTGGTTTTTTAGCATGTAGCCGGCCTTGCGTAGTGTGGCCACGGCCAGCTCGGCATCGTCCGGTGAATCGTCGACAATCAGCAGGCGTAAAATCTTTTTTTCCACAAGTCCCTCTTTCTCAAAGAGTATTTTAGCAAAATGCTCCTGTAAACCCGCTTTTGCTCGTCCATGACGGGAAATGCAGAGAAATGTCCGAGCTTTCAGTATGGCAGCAAAAATCGTTCCGCACAGGACCATGCCCTCTCGGGCCCGCCGCACCCTCAATCCAGCGGAATGGGCCATTGGTCGTTCAAAGGCCTCCGTCCGGTTGTCATCCGGCATTCCCTGTATAGGCTTCCCTTCCGACGGGGTTAGTCAGTAAATCGCCGGAAATACCGGCTTAATCAAGGATCTGGTTTACCGTCCAGGGAATGCCGCAAGGATGCTGCCTTCGCCCTGCTGTTGAATATGTGGCGCGGTCCCGCTCCAGCGGGGCGGCGCCGACATCGCCGAAATGCAGGAAGCGACAGGGAGAATATATATGACGGGTATGCAGCGGTTGGGTAGCGGAAGGGAGCTGAATTCGCCTTACGGCGATAACTTGGTCAATCTGCAGGTCAGTCCCGAGCGCGCGGCGGAACTCAAGACCGCGGCACGCGATCTGGTCTCCATCGATCTTAACCCACGTCAACTCTCCGATCTCGAAATGCTGGCGACGGGCGCCTTCTCGCCGCTGTCCTCGTTCATGGGGCGGGCCGACTACGAGGCCGTCTGCGCACGCATGCGTCTGGCCGATGGCCGCTTCTGGCCGGTACCCGTGATGCTCGATGTGGCGTCTAAAATCGCCGAGGGCCTCGCTCCCGGACTAAGCCTCGCCTTGCGTGATGCCGAAGGCGCGCTGATGGCCGTACTCACACTCGCGGAAATCTGGCAACCGGACAAGGGCACCGAAGCCCAGTGTCTTTACGGGACCCGCTCGGTGACGCATGCCGCCGCGAATCATCTGCTCAACGTTGTCGGCGGAACGTATGTCGCCGGAAAACTCGAGGTCGTTGAGTTACCGGCGCATCATGATTTTGCACCGCTGCGCAACGCCCCCACGGCCGTGCGCGCCCTGCTCCGGGGCCAGGGCGCCGTCCGCGTGGTGGGATATCAGCCGCGCCATCTCATGCATCGTGCCCACGTCGAGTTCACCAAGCGCACCGCCTACATGAACGATGCCACGCTGTTGATTCAGGCCGCGGTGGGCCGGAGCAGCCTGAGCGAGCCGGATCATTATTCGCACGTGCGCGCGTTGCGTGCCGCACTCGATCGCTATCCGTCAAAGACGGCGCATCTTAATCTCATCGAGCTGTCGTCGCGCCCCTGTGGATCGCGCGCCGTGTTGTTGAACGCCATCCTCAGCAAGAACTATGGCTGTTCGCATTTCATCGCGAGCCACGATTACGATGACCAGGGAGAGGGCGCCACCGGCGAGCCGCTGTACGGGCAGTACACCTCGCTCGAATCGGTTCAATGGCATGTGCGCGAGATCGGCATCGAGGTGGTGCCGTTTCGCAACCTGGTGCAGGAGGAAGACCAGCCGGAGCGGTTTCTGGCCGGCGGTCGTGTGGGCCGGCGCGCCAAAGAGACACCGCGCCTGGCATCGAAGCAGACCTCCGAAATCGCCCATTGGTTTTCCTATTCCACGGTGCTGGAGGAATGGCGCAAGACCATGCGCCAGGGCTTTACCCTGTTCTTCACCGGTTTGTCCGGTGCCGGCAAATCCACGCTGGCGCAGAATTTGTGCGCGCGCCTGAAGGAATTCGAGGAACGGCCGGTTACCTTGCTCGATGGCGACGTGGTGCGCAAGAATCTTTCTTCCGAACTCGGATTTTCCCGCGAACACCGCGACGCCAATGTGCTGCGCCAGGGTTACGTGGCCAGCGTTATTACCGGCCATGGCGGTATTGCCATCTGCGCGCCGATTGCGCCCTATGCGCAGACGCGCACTCAGGTACGCGCCATGATCGAGGAGCACGGGGATTTCATCGAGATCCATGTGGCGACACCGCTTGAAATTTGCGAAGCGCGCGACCGCAAGGGCTTGTATGCCCGTGCCCGCGCGGGACTGATCGAGAATTTCACGGGTGTTTCCGATCCCTATGAATCGCCGAGCAATCCCGAGATCGTGATCGACACGACCCTTCAGTCCGCCAGCGAAGCGACGGACAAAATTCTGGCCTATCTCGTGGCCCAGAGATATCTCGCACAGCCGGCGGCAAAGGCTGCCGCCGAAGGCGAGCAGGCGGCACGCAATCCGGCGACGCTTTGGACGCAATCTTCCGGCGCCGTGCTGCCTTTGTCAGGACAAGCCGGGATGGAAGGGCAGCCCATCCGCCCCGATACGCTGCGGATAAAATAAAATAGACAGGATTAACAGGATTTTTCAGGATTGACAGGATTAAGGATTTTAGAGAGAAAAATCCTGTAAATCCTGTTTTTTTATCCTGTCTATTTTTTCAGGAATCTTCTGGAAGAACGGATGGCCGACCCGGCGTTCAGCTGAAGGGCGAAGGCGGGATGGGGCGGTTTTCTGACAGCGGAAACGCCACCAGATGGTCGGCCTGCACCCGGATACCGACGCGCTCGCCGATGTGGTGATCGGCGTGACTTGGAAAAAGCGCAAGCACCCGGCCGCCGCTGGGCAGTCGCAAGGTGTAAAGAATTTCCGCCCCGCGAAAGGCTTTTTTAATCACTTCCGCCTGTAACAGGCTGGCCGGGTCCGGCACGATGTCGTCCGGACGCAGCAGCACTTCGACGCGCGTGCCGCGCCCCCAGCCGTAGGCGAGTTTGCCCTTGTGTACTCCGATTTCCGTCTCCACCGTCTCGGACGTGAGCAAGGTGCCACGCAGAAACACCCCTTGGCCGATGAAATCGGCGATGAACCGATTGCTCGGCACGTGATAAAGGTTGTAGGGCGTGTCCCACTGCAGCAGTTTGCCTTCATGCATGACACCGACGGCGTCGCCCAGCGCAAAGGCTTCGTGCTGGTCGTGCGTGACCAGCACCGCGGTCGTGCCGTGGCGCTTGAGAATTTCCCGCACCTCGTCCGAAAGCCGTTCGCGCAGTTCAACGTCGAGGTTGGAAAAGGGTTCGTCGAGAAGAATGAGATCCGGTTTGGGCGCGAGTGCGCGCGCCAGCGCCACGCGCTGTTGTTGTCCTCCGGAGAGTTCATGCGGGTAGCGCTCATCCATGCCACTCAAGCCCACGATCTCGAGGATTTCATTGACGATAACGTCTTTCTGCGCCTGCGTGATCCCGCGCAGCCCAAAGCCGACATTGCCTGAAACACGCAGATGCGGAAACAGCGCATGATCCTGGAACACCATGCCAAGACGGCGTTTCTCCGGAGGCAGCGTGAAGCCCGGCTGGGAAACGGTGGTGCCGTTGATCAGGATATCGCCGCCGCTTAAGGGATGGAATCCGGCGATGCTGCGCAGTACCGTGGTTTTGCCGCAACCGCTCGGGCCCAGCAAACAGACGATCTCACCCGCGTTGACATGCATCGACAGCCCGGACACGGCGAGGTGCCCGTCATACTGACATTCGATGTTGTTGAGCGTGAGAATTTCGCTCATGGCTTAAAGATAGACAGGATTCACAGGATTTTTCAGGATTAACAGGATTATTATATAAAGTCAGGATACGATTCTTTAATCTTGATTTTAATCCTGTTAATCCTGTCTATTTCTTTTTCCCAGTAAGCAGGAATTCCAGCAGCGCCTTCTGCGCATGCAGCCGGTTTTCGGCTTCATCCCAGACGACGCTCTGCGGCCCATCGATCACCTCGGCCGCCACTTCCATGCCGCGGTAGGCCGGCAGACAGTGCATGAAGACGGCCTGCTTGTTCGCCAGTTTCATGAGCGCGCTGTCCACCATGAAACCGGCGAAATTTTTCATGCGTTCCGTCTTTTCATGCTCTTGACCCATGCTGGCCCAGGTATCGGTGAGGACAATATCCGCGCCGCGCGCGGCTTGCTTCGGGTCGGAATGAAGCGTGACATGGTCGCGGCACGGGGCGATCCACTCGGCTTTCGGTTCGTAGCCTTTGGGCGCGGCAATATCGAGATGGAAATTGAATTGACGCGCGGCGTTGATCCAGGCATGGCACACATTATTGCCGTCGCCGATCCAGGCGGCTTTTTTACCGGCGATGCTGCCGCGCTTCTCGAGGTAAGTCTGGATGTCGGCCAGCAGCTGACAGGGGTGGTCCTGGTCGGTCAGGGCATTAATGACCGGCACCTGCGAGTGGGCGGCGAAGCGTTCCACCATGGCGTGCGAGTTGGCGCGTATCACGATGATGTCCACCATGCGTGACAGGACGCGTGCGGTGTCTTCCACCGGCTCGCCGCGGTCCAGATGGGTGTCGCGCGGCGAGAGAAACAAACTCGTGCCGCCCAATTGCGCCATGCCAACCTGGAACGACACCCGCGTGCGCGTGGACGACTTCTCGAAAATCATCGCCATAGTCTTGCCCGCCAGCGGCGTGTGTTTCTTGCCGCGCTTTTGCATGGCCTTCAATTCCTTGGCGCGCGCGAGCAAGCGCTTGAGCTCCTTGGCGTTCAGATCCATCAATGTCAGAAAATGACGCGGCTTCACGCGCGGCCTCCGACGGGGGATAGCTGCTCCTTGGCTCCCGTCGTCGCTTGCTCCACGAAGGCGCGCACCGCGCTGGCGAGTTCGCGCACCACGATGTCGGCCTCGTCGTCGGTCATGATCAGCGGTGGCAGCAGGCGGATGACGTTCTCCGCCGTGACGTTGATGAGCAGCCCGCGATCGAGCGCCAGCTGTAGCAGTTCCTTGCACGGACGGTCGAGCTCGACGGCCAGCATCAGCCCGCGCCCGCGGATATCCTTCACGCCCGCGACTTGGCCCAAGGCCTCCTTCAGCTTGGCGAGCAAGCGCGCGCCGAGCTTCGCCGCGCGCTGCGCGAGCTTGCCCTTTTCCAACTCATCGATCACGGTGAGCGCCACGCGGCAGACCAGCGGATTGCCGCTGAAGGTGGAGCCGTGACTGCCGGGCTTGAATACTTGCGCCGCCTTGCCGCGCGCGAGGCAGGCCCCGATCGGCACGCCGTTGCCCAGCCCCTTGGCCAGCGTCATGACATCCGGGACCACGTCTTCATGTTGGCAGGCGAACCACTTGCCGGTGCGGCACATGCCGGTCTGGATTTCATCGAGCATCAGCAACCAGCCGCGCTCATCGCAGATCTGACGCAGGCCCTTGAGATAGCCGGCATCCGGAATGCTGATGCCGCCTTCGCCGGTGATCGGTTCGACCAGCACCGCCACCACATCTTTATTATGTTCACCGACCTGCCGGATGGCGTCGAGGTCGTTGTAGGGCACGCGGTAGAAACCCTGGACCAGCGGCTCGAAGCCCGACTGAATCTTGCGATTGCCGGAGGCGGAAAGTGTGGCGAGAGTGCGGCCGTGAAAACTGCCCTCGGTGACGATGATGCCCGGCGTCAGAATGCCGCGCTGATGTCCATGGAGGCGCGCCAGCTTGATGGCGGCTTCATTGGCCTCCGCGCCGGAATTGCAGAAGAAGGCGTTGTCCATGTCCGCGAGTTTACAGATCCGTTCCGCGAGTTGCTCCTGCAGGGGGATTTGATACCAGTTCGAGGTGTGCAGCAATTTACCGGCCTGATCGCAGAGCGCGGCCGTGATCGCGGGGTGCGCATGCCCCAAGCCGCAGACGGCGATGCCCGCGAGCGCGTCGAGATACTTTTTCCCCTGCGTGTCCCACAGCCACGCGCCTTCGCCGCGCACAAAGGCCACGGGTAGGGCGGCAAAGAGATTCATCTGGTGAGATGTCGTCATATTTTATGAGGACCAAAAACATAAAGGGCGCCCTGAGGGCGCCGCTTAAATCAAAAATTCTACCGCCTGTTGGCAATAACGCAAGGGCCCAAAATCAAAAGGCCCGGCTGGCCGGGCCTTTTGCCAGCACTAGGGCGGTTTTATAGATGCGGCAGACCGTGCGCCGCGCTGCCGGCCACCATGAAGAACAGCATGGGAATGGACAACATGGTGTTGGTGCGCGAGGCCAGGAATGCCACGCGCGCGGCCTTGGCCTTGGTGGCGTCATCGGCCTGTACCAGACCGAGCACCTTCTTCTGGTTGGGCCAGATCAGCACCCAGACGTTGAAGAGCATAATCGTGCCAAGCCAGGCGCCGATGCCGATGGAGGCGGCCGTGCCCTTGAGCATGAACGTGTTGCCGAGGCCGATGCCGCTGCGTTCCAGGTAATACGCCCCCAGAAGCCAGGTTGCGAGCGCGGCCCAGCGGAACCACAGCAGCGCCTGGGGCGCAATGTGTTTGGTGATGCCGGCGGCGGTGTTGTCCGCCTTGGCCTTGGGCAGGGCCACGGCCTGCACGAAGTTGAAGTAATAGAGTAAACCGATCCAGACGATGCCGGCGAAGATGTGCAGCCAGCGGGCAATGATGAGTTCCATGGTGTTCCCCCGAGTGTTGTTCGTTGGTGAAATGGTCAGACGGTGGTCTTGACCAGGAAATTGATGACGAAGAAATACAGAATCACGGTCAGGACCAAACCGCTGATGATGGTGCCGGAAATGGAGTCCAGTGGAGTTTTCATGGGCGTTTCCTCTCTTTTCTGATATGAGTGAAATTGTTGACTGCTTTCGTGGGGCGCTAGGGTAAAGCAGGTTTAGAACGATTTCAAGCCGACGCCAAATTCATTGCCACAAGCCATCATGTTCGGCCTCTTCGCGCGCAAGAATACGTTCCTGGACCACGCGCCATTTGCCGTCGGTTTCCTTCTCGATAATGATTTCCACCCCGTGCGCCTGGACCGTGCCGTCGCTGGCCTCGACGGTTTCGATCGTTTTGAACATCACGCGTCCGGGCGTCATGACCTGCACCTTCATGCCGGTATAAGAGACGTTCTTGAGCACGCCGGTTTCGAATTCGTGCCGGCATTGTTTCGCCCAGTCATCGTAGCCGATGACTTCTATCCCGGGGATACCAAACACCTGCACTTTGCGGGAGATGAGATCCATGTGGGCCTCAAAGTCTTTGGCATTGGCGGTGCGAGCGGAGGCGGCGAGCCATTCACGGGCAACGGCGCTGTCTTTCATGAGGTGCTCGTGATGAATTTATCGGGGCCCATTATGCCATTTTAATCCTTATGGTGCGGAGAAATAGCGCTGATATGATAAGAGCACTATGACAAAAACCACACAGCATGCCGGTTAATAACCTTCAGCGTTTTGCGCGTTTTTTCCTCCTGCCGCTGGCTTCGCTGTCCGACCGGCTGGGGAACTGGTTCTATGTCGGTCTCGCCGTCGTGGTGAGCGCCGTGGCGGTGTTCGCCATCGCCACCGGCTCGACCGCCGGTATGAAGAACAAGGCCTACGACCTCATCATGAAGTCGCGGTTCCAGCATCCCGCGGCCGACCCGGAGATCGTCATCCTGGACATCGACGAACCGGCGCTCGCGGCCATGGCGCCGGAATTCGGCCGCTGGCCGTGGCCGCGCAACCTCATGGGCGAGCTGGTGGAAGGCATCGCGGAACAGCAACCCAAAGCCATCGTCTTCGACATCATGTTCAGCGATCCGGATGTGTTCAACGTCCAGGGCGACAAGTATTTTCGCGACGCGATTGCACGCACACCGAACACCTTCTTCCCCATGATCCGGTTGAGCGCGCAAAACGACCGGATCAGCGAGCTGAAGGTCAAGCAGTTGCCGGGCGTGTCGAAGCTCGACGACACGGCATCGGACAGCGCGACGCTCGCCGCGGTGCTGCCGTTTTTTTACGATGTGCTCACGGATCACCGGCTCGGCACCAACAATATTTACACCGACACCGATGGCATCGCCCGGACCTATGAAGTTTATGCCGATGAATACGGCTGGCGCGTCGGTTCGTTGCCGGCCAACGTCGTGACGGCGCTCGGAACGCCGCTGCCGGAGCGCGAGGACATCCTGCTCAACTGGCGCGGCCAGCCGCCGTCCTACCGGCATGTCTCGTTCCACGAAGTCTATTTCGATCTGCTCAAGCAAAAAAAGACGCGCCCGCCGGACGAGTTTACCGGCAAGATCGTCATTATCGGCTCGACCGCGCCGTCGCTGTTCGATCTGAAAACCACGCCGGTCGCCAAGGCGCATCCGGGCGTGGAAATTCTGGCATCGGCGATCGATAACCTGAAAAAGGCCGATTACCTGACGGAACTGCCACCGTGGATTTATATCGTCACGACGCTGGTGGCGTTGGCGCTGCTTACGCTGGCCTTTGTGTACAGCATCGACCAGCGCGTGGTGAACCTGACGTTCACGATTTTGCAATCCGGATTTCTGGCGGTGTCCTACCTCACGCTCAATTTCTCCACCGTGTTCGTGGATCTGACCGCGCCGTTCGCCTTCAGCCTGGCGTATTTCACCGTCGCAAGGTTCAACAGCATGTTTTCCGGCTTCCGCCGCAGCGGTCATCCGTTTTTTTCCACGGCGCTCGACGCAGGCCGAGAATGCCGCGTGGCGCTCGTCCAGTGCCATGTGCATATAAAGAACCGCCGCGCCCGCCTCGCGCTCG
>JAUSDQ010000123.1 GCA_030650525.1 Sulfuricaulis sp. | reverse complement strand
CGGCCAGGGTCAGCGCCGGTTTATCGGTAAGCAGCTTGTCGTTCGGCATTGCTCTCCTCCTTAATTACTCGAATAATCACCGGATAAGATACAGGGTGGAAGTTTTCATGCAATCATTAATCCATTGAATCGTGCCGGGCTTGTGACAAGCCGTGTCGATTCCGCATAATCTCCCTTTGCTCATACGGTCACGTCATGTTCCTGGTCCGCCTTTTCAGCATCGTCTTCCCGGTATTTGCGCTCGTCGCCGTCGGCTACCTCTATAGCCGTTGGCGCCAGCCGGACATGACCGCGGCGAACCAGATCAACATGATGATCCTGCTGCCGGCGCTGGTATTTCATGTCCTCTCCGGAAAAGATTTTCACCTCGGCGAGTACGGCTGGCTCGCCTTGGGCGCCGCCGCGGTCGTGCTGGGATCGGGCTTGCTGGCACTGCCGGTGGCGAAGCTGGCACGTTTGTCATTCAAGACTTTCGTGCCACCGATGATGTTCACCAACTCCGGCAACATCGGACTGCCGCTCGCGGTGTTGGCCTTCGGCGCGCAGGCGCTGCCGGCGGCGGTGGTATTGTTTCTCGTGGAGAACGCCCTGCATTTTACTTTAGGGACTTACCTGATGGATCATCGCGCGCCGCTGCGCAAGGTGTTCGCGCAACCGATTGTTATTGCCACGCTTGCCGGTATCGCCTTCAGCCTGCTGAGCTGGACAATCCCCGCACCACTGAGCGAGGCCATTGGCATGCTCGGCCAGGCCTCCATTCCCTTACTCCTGTTCGCGCTGGGCACACGTCTGACCCGCATCGATTTTGGAGAATGGCGCATCGGGGTGTTGGGCGCGGTAGCCTGTCCGCTGACTGGCGTGCTGATGGTGGTCCTGGTGCGACCGTTCCTCGACCTGACGGCGCTGCAGGCAAGTTTGTTGTTCGTATTCGGCGCCTTGCCGCCTGCCGTGCTCAATTATCTTGTCGCCGAACAGTATCGTCAGGAGCCAGACAAGGTGGCATCCATCGTGCTGCTTGGCAACCTCGCGGGATTAATCAGTCTGCCGATTGCATTGGCCTTCGTGTTACGTTGATCGTTCAGTAGCGGCAACACTCGCCTGCCCCACTCTATCAGGGCGATGAAAAAGTCACTTTCCCTTCTCCCTTCGGGAGAAGGTGAGGATGAGGGGGATAATTCCGCAGTGAATTTAAGATTCCCCTCACCCCCGCCCTCTCCCGCAGGGAGAGGGGGCTTTTATCGCCCTGCTACATCCGTAACAACATCATTCATTTTTTTACCCGGCGTCGATGTTTGGCCAGATGCAACGGCGTCCAGGAATGCGAAATCCTGAAGACAAAGTTGTAGCGCGCTACGTGATAGCTGGGGTCGAAGCCGTAAAAGTTCATCCGCAGATGTTCCAGTTCCTCCAGGCGATAGGCCGCGAGCGGCTTATCCGATTCATCTTGCGCGCGCTGCCGGCGCTTGGCTGCAAGTAGCAGCCCAAAAGCAGGATCGTTGGCAAGATTTTCAGCGGTGCTTTCAACCATCGAGATAAAGTCGTCCGCGCTCTTTCCGAAACAATCATTAATCAGGCCGGCGCGTTTGGCGGCCACGGCGCCGACCGGGAGCCGGTTTTCCATAATTTCACGCCCCCGTTCCCCGATACGCCGTGGCAACAGATAAGTCCAATATTCAGACCCATAGAGATTGCCCATGTTTTTGTAGTGTGGATTGAGCACCACCCCGTCGCGGGCAAAGGCATGATCGGCCGAAAGCGCCAGGAATACACCGCCCGCGGCGGTGTTGCCCTGCAAGGCGGCGATCGTGAGATGCGAATCCGTCGTGATGATGGCTTGCGCCAGATCGTCCATGGCGTTGATATTGCGCCATGATTCATCGGCCGGGCTGTCCGCCGCCTCGATACAGTTGAGATGCAGACCGTTGGACCAGAAGTCCGACCCCCCCATCAGGACAATCACCCGCGTGGGCCGCTGGCGGGCCTGAAGGTAGGCCGCGCGCAAGCGCTGGCACTGTTCAGTGCTCATGGCGCCGTTGTAAAAATCGAAATGTAAATACCCGACCCGGTTTTTTTCCTCGTACCAGATGTCCCGGTACGTGCGGCAGGCATGGGGCATATCGAGAGGAATTGGCACTTCCGGCACGTCGTGCAGCTTGTCTTGCAATGCACGGGCTGCAGGTAGCTTGAAAGATTTCTCGCCAGGAATGATTTTTTTCAGATGACCGATCCACACCGCTCCGTCGCCGGTCGCGCGACAGACGGCGCCATGGCGTCGTGCGATAATTTCGCCCGGTGCACCGCGCAGTGTGTCTTCCGCGCAGGCATCGTATAAATGGTGGGTTTCGCCAAAAAACGAATCTTCAACGCCGGGGGAACCATCGGCTGAATGAATCTTTCGCAATACGGTGCGCGTATCGTCCGTCGACCAGTTTATGCGCCGGTCGGCCTGGCTCATGACAGGATGCCACTCTCCGCTCGCGCCGGATGGCCGATCATCCACCGGTTCAGGGCTATAGCCAACTTGGACAAATCGTTCGATCGCTTGTAACACCGCCGTCACCGCCGCTTCGGTTACTTCATGCCGGTAGAGGCTGCTCTTGCGCGCCTGGCGCATCGGAAAATTCACCGCGGCCCAGATCGGTCCGGCATCCATTTCACCGTTGGCCTGAAGCACGGTCACACCCCACTCGGGCACATCATTCAAAATCGCCCAGTCGAGCGCCGACGGACCGCGATCGCCTTTAATGCCGGGGTGTACCACCAGGCACAGATGCTGCTGCCAGATGACAGCCGGGATAGCGCGTCGCAAATACGGGGCAAGAATTAATTCGGGTTGAAAAAGCTGAACGGCTTCGATTGTCGTTTGGTCGTTGATGTCGAACTCAACGGAGATATCATGTCCGCGTTCCGTCAGCTCGACATACAACCGTTGCGTCAGGCTGTTGAAACTGTGGGTCAGAAAAAGAATCCGCATGCCTCATCCGCCCAGCGCGGCATCCGGCTCGCTGGATTCCTCCGCCGTGCGCGACTCGTCTTCCATCCCGTCGTGCCGGCGGTACTTGTAATAGGCCGCACAGGCGCCCTCCGACGACACCATGCAGGAGCCAATCGGGTTGTGCGGTGTACAGACTGTTCCGAAAATCTTGCAATCGGTAGGTTTTTTTACGCCGCGCAAGATGGCACCGCACTCACATGCCTTATTCTCTTGAACCGGCTTTTGCGACAGCGAAAAACGAACCTCGGCATCCCATGCGGCATACTTCTTATTGATACGCAGACCGCTGTAGGGAACAACGCCCAGGCCACGCCATTCAAACGTGCGCCGCAGTTCAAATACTTCCGCCACCATGGCCTGAGCCTTGAGATTGCCGTGGTGCGTGACGCCACGGGTAAACTGGTTTTCCACTTCGGCACGGCCTTCATTCAGTTGGCGCACCAGCATGCGCACAGCCTGCAACACGTCGAGCGGCTCAAAACCGGCGATCACCACCGGCCGTTGGTATTCCCGGGCGAAGAAATCGTACGGCCGACTGCCGATAATGGTGCTCACATGGGACGGCCCGATGAAACCATCCACGCGCACGGTACCGAGCTTACGCACGTCGGGTGAGTCCAGAATGCCCTGGATAGCCGAAGGTGTCAGCACGTGATTGCAAAACACGCTGAAGTTCTTGAGTCCGAGCTGCTCCGCCTGTTGAATTGCCGCGGCGGTTGGCGGTGTGGTGGTTTCAAACCCGATCGCGAAAAAAACAACTTCCTTCCCGGGATTCTCCTGGGCAATGCGTATTGCTTCCATGCAGGAGTAGATCATCCGCACGTCCCGGCCTTGCGCGCGCGATTTCAGCAGACTGCGTTTACGCGAGCCGGGCACACGCAGCATATCGCCATAACTGCAAAGAATCACATCGGGGATGTCGGCCAGTTCAATCGCCATATCGAGGCGGCCGATGGGCAACACGCATACCGGACATCCGGGACCGTGTACCAGATGCACGTTGGGAGGGAGCAAGTCCTGGACGCCGTAACGGAATATCGCATGCGTGTGGCCGCCGCAAAACTCCATCAAGCTGTAGTGACGCGTGGGGTCAGCTTCGGCGACCAGCGCGGAAGCCAGCGCCATGGCTAGCCGTTTGTCGCGGAATTCACTGATGTACTTCATGGTTGGGGTGCTCATCCATGTGACGGGCGATTTCATCGAACAGGGCGAGCGTCTTTTCCGCCTCCTCGACATCCAACCGGGTAATGGCAAAACCGACGTGCACAATCACGTAATCCCCGACGGCGACGTTGTCGACCAGCATCATGGATATCCGGCTGCGAACTCCGCCGACTTCCACCAGTGCGTAGTCGTTCTCAAGCTGCTGAATCACCTTTGCGGGTATGGCTAGACACATGATGGTTGTTCTCTCCGCGCGCGCGGGATCGTCGCACTCCTCGACAGCATGGACCGGTAGCTCAGGAGAACATAAAGCTGAAGTCCCAGACTTTGACAGAAATCAATATATCAATGATTTGCATAGGGTTATGCCGTCATTCAGCACCATGAGCGGGTTCCAGCAAAACATCATCCACCAGAAAAGCGACCATCATTCCGAGATAGGCGCCGGCTATGACATCGCTGAGAAAATGGTAATAGGTCACAATGAGCGCCAGCGCCAACAACGGCAGCATACCCAGAAAGACAAATCGATAACGGGGATAATACTTTGACAGCGTTGTCATCAGGGCAGCGAACACCGTCATGTGCCCGGATGGAAAGCAGCCATATCCTGCGTCGGCGCGAAACCAGTAAAAACGCGGAAGCCGATGATCGAACAGCCATGCCCGCGGGTCGGACCGGCCGAACCCGTATTGAAAAATCGCTTTGGAAATAAAAGCAATAGGTACCACCGTGCCGCATACCTTCAGGAAGTGCGTCTGGCGATTGCGAACGCCACGGCGTGTCAACAAGAAATAACCCGTCCAGCACAGGACCGTAATGACTATGACGATATGCAGCAACAGATCAGGTATGTCCGAGGTAGCCTGCATCAGGCGATCACTGGCGCTGATCAGGCGATACGCGTACCGGGCGATAACCGTGTCGAGAAACAAGTAGCTCCAGACTGTCAACAGTATTGCCAGCAGCAGAATGATTATCCGGTTTTTTACCGCGGCCGTATCAGCCATAAATTCCTGTCAGGCGCTGCCTGTCGTGATGTTGCTTTGGTGACCGATCGGGGCGCCGGCGGCAACCCGAAATCATACCGTCGGCAATATTCTCCGGTATAATCACACATCGTTGTCTGCTAAATCCACCTATCCGATGCATCCCCCTATCAAGACCTGATGGACAGTCGATTCCGCGAAAGATTCCGGTATTTTATGAAGCACCGGCGCGTCCGCCTGATGCTGCTGACGCTGGCACTGCTGTTGTCCGGATTTGTACTTTATCTCGACCTGACGGTGCGCGCGCAGTTCGATGGCAAACGTTGGGCGCTCCCGGCGCGGGTATATGCCCGGCCGCTGGAGCTGTATCCGGGAATGAAAATACGTCCGGAACAATTGACGATGGAATTGTCCATGCTTGGCTACCGCAGCGCCGATGATCCGCGGGATCCCGGCAGTTATCGTCGCGCTAGCGACGAATTTGTGATTGCGACGCGCCCTTTTGTGTATTGGGACGGCGCCCAAGCCGCCATGAAGTTGCGTGCGGATATCAACAGCAACCGATTAAGCACACTGACGGACTTGAAGACCGACAAGCCGGTAACCCTGGCACGGCTGGACCCACTGCTGATTGGCGGCATCTATCCGGCGCATAACGAGGATCGCGTCCTGGTGCGGCTGAATGAAGTACCACGGGATATCGTCAAGGGCCTGATTGCCGTGGAGGACCGGCAATACTATTCACACCACGGGATCGATCCGCGTGGGGTGGCGCGCGCCTTCGTGACGATCGTGCGTGGCGCCGGGATGCAGGGTGGAAGCACCTTGACGCAACAGCTGGTTAAGAACTTTTACCTGACCCCGGAGCGCACCTTACGGCGCAAGTTCACGGAAATAATCATGGCGGCGCTATTGGAAATGCATTACTCCAAAGAAGAAATTTTGGAGGCCTATATTAACGAGATTTACCTGGGCCAGGATGGCAATCGCGCCATTCACGGTTTTGGTCTTGCCAGTCACTTCTACTTTGATCGACCGCTTTCCCGGATCAACCTTCAGCAGGCGGCGTTATTAATCGGCCTGGTGAAGGGACCGTCCTACTACGATCCACGCCGTCACGCCGAGCGTGCCCTGAAGCGCCGCAATCTGGTGCTGCAGGAGATGCTGCAACAGCAGGCGATTACCCAGCAGGAGTATGTCGCGGCCCGCGCCGCGCCTCTGGGCGTCGTGGAGCAGGCACCGGTGGGAACCTCCGTTTATCCGGCGTTCGTCGAGCTCGTACACCGGCAACTGCGGCGGGATTACCGTGAAGAGGACATGCGCTCGGAAGGATTGCAGATTTTCACCACGCTCGATCCACTGGCACAGTTTGCCGCCGAGCGGGCGCTCACCGCCCGCCTCTCACAGCTGGAGAAGTCGCGAAAAATTCCGCCGAAAACGCTTGAAGGCGCGGTGGTGATCACCAGCGCACAAAACGGCGAGGTCCAGGCATTGGTCGGCGGGCGCGACACGCGTTACGAGGGATTTAACCGGGCGCTCGATGCCGCGCGGCCGGTCGGTTCCCTGCTCAAACCGGTGATTTATCTCACCGCGCTGGAACATCCCGATTTGTACACACTGGCCACCCTGCTGGATGACAGCCCGCTCGTCTGGCGTTCACGTGGCACCAGCGACTGGGAACCGCGTAACTATGACAATAGTTCTCATGGCCAGGTTCCGCTGCTTATCGCTCTGGCCAATTCTTACAACATTTCCGCGGCACGTCTGGGATTATCGCTCGGGGTGCAACAGGTCATGAATAACGTGCGTCGTCTCGGGGTCGAACGCGAGCTGCCGGTCTACGCTTCAAGCCTGCTGGGCGCCGGCAGCCTGCCCCCGGTGGAAGTCGCGCAGATGTACCAGACCCTCGCCAGTAATGGATTCCGAGTTCCGTTACGCGCGATCCGCGAAGTACTGACGCTGGACAATCAACCGTTGCAACGCTATCCGCTGTCGGTGGAACAGGTGATCGCGCCGGGTCCGGCCTATCTGGTGACGACCGCATTGCAGGAGGTGGTCCGGCAAGGCACGGCCGACGGCCTGAACCAATTTTTGTCGCCGGACTTGAATGTGGCCGGCAAAACCGGCACCACCAACGATCTGCGCGATAGCTGGTTCGCGGGTTACACCGGCGATCGCGTTGGCGTGGTTTGGGTCGGACGCGACGACAATCAACCGATAAAAATGACCGGCGCGGGCGGCGCCATGACCGTGTGGGGTGATATGATGGCGCAACTGGACCCCGAACCGCTCGTACCGCCACAACCGGAAAACATCGAGATGATATGGGTTGATTCCGCCACCGGTCTGCGCGCCGACGAGCATTGCCATGGCGCCGTATTGCTGCCATTCATTCGCGGCTCCGCGCCCACGGAAACCGCGTCGTGCGCGGGACGTTTGCCGATGCAATCCATTAAAAGCTGGTTCGAAAGATTGTTCGAATAATGAATCGTCATTTAACTTTAATCTCGATTTCGATGCTGGCGCTACTTTCCGGCTGCGCGGAATTTATGGCGCGCGCTCCGGAATCCCCGCCCGTTTCCGACAACAACGCCATCACGGCCCTGGTTGATGCCGCCCGGATCGATATCAATAGCGGCAAACTCGATACCGCGGGAGCGTCGTTCGAGCGCGCGCTGCGTATCGAGCCGCGCAATCCGGCCCTGTGGCAGGAACTGGCCAAGCTGCGGCTGCAGCAAGGACAATATCAGCAGGCAGAAGGCCTGGCCGCCAAGTCGAACGGCTGGGCGGGGAGCAACAAAACACTGCGCGCGGATAATTGGCGAATTATCGGCCAAGCGCGCCTGAAGCGCGGCGATTATCAGGGTGCCCAGGCGGCTTTTGACAAGGCCGCTGAACAGGCAAACTGAGCAACGCACTATCTTTCATATCGGATGATGATCCGGAATACATGGCTGGTTATTTTATTTATTTTTCTGACGGGCTGTGCCACGCCGGAAGCAGAGATACTGAGCAAGACAGACTCTTACCCGCCCACCACTAATATTGAAGTTCTGCTCGACCGCCCCACGCGACCATTCAAATCCTTCGCTATTCTGGAAGACACTTATGGCGGAACGCCGGAGGAAATCAACGGCCGCCTGTCCCGCAAGGCGCAGCAAATCGGCGCCGATGCCATCATTATTTCCAGTATCAACGACAAGGCCGTCACGGAATGGCTGCTGGTTGATCCTTATTACAACGCGCGTGGCGCATACCGTCCGCGTTACCGTCCCATCAAGCACGTTTATCGCAGCGTCCGGGCAAGGGCTATTAAGTATCTCGAAAAATGATGACGCTCTCAGGCTGCATGCCGGTGAGCACCAAGATTCGGGTTGCCTCCCGCCCTGTCAGCGGGGGCTTTTGCCGTTACAGCGTCATTCTGGCGGGGTGGTTACTGGCGGTGAAGTAGCCGGATAGGGCCACCACGACCGCCTCCTCCAAGATGCTTCGACGCGCAAAAGGCTTGCGATTTAACCCAGCGGGCATGAACCGTTGGTCAGCGCACAGACGCCGTTGGTAGAGAAAGGGTATAAAAAACATTGAAATAAACGGCGATCTACGGGATTCTGGCAATAGTTGGCATGCTACATGGAGGTTTAGGTATGAACACTGATACTTTTTTAATTGTTCTGCTGGTCTGGGCAGTCTTGGGTTTCTTCGCTGCCGTGGCTTTCGGCAGAGCCATCCAAGGATCGGGTGACTCGCCGGACGATGAAGTTCTCGCCTCGTCTACCGGCTCCATAAAATATCTCCGGCGGGACAAGCACAAGCGACAAACTGAGCGTTCCGCTTCAGTGCGACACCGGGACAGCGTTAAATCGCGCGCGACCGGTTAACTGTTAGTACTGCTGTTGGCTACTCCGTCTCCGCGATCTGCGGAGACGTCAGTATTGCATCCTTGTTTATATTCCACGACATCGTGATGCGCGGGCGTTTTCCGGTGTAGGGATTGACTGTGTGCACCAGCTGGCTCGGGAAAATAAGCATGGTCCCCGACACCATGCCGGGAACAAAGGGCGTCGTCACACATCCCTCCTGCTCCTGGCAACAATGGCGCAAGCGTGAGTCCACAAAACAAAAACGTCCGCTTTGAGGATCGTCCGGATCCTCGTCGCCGGGCTCGAGACAATACAACACGCTGGCCGTTGAACGCAGCTGACTGTGCGGCATGCAATAATCTCCGGTGCGATAAACGTTCGCCCAGCTGACATCGATCACCGCCTGTTCCGAATCAAGCACCCGCTTGAATAATGCCGTGGCACGAACGGAAATCAATTCCGCCTCGGAACTGAGCCACTGCTCCAAGTGATGAATTTTCGTGCCGCCGGCACCGCGGGCATAGCGTTTGCGCAACCGATGGTTTTCCTCTAGCTCCAGTATCTTGGCGACCAGGCGCGGATGATATTCCTGGGTATCGGTAAAAGTAATTTTACGAATGGTGGGGTCGCCACAAATCTCCGTTTCGAGGTCTGGCGGCCAGACATCGATCGTTTTTAGACCAAAATGAACGACATCGCTTACCATGGTTGCTCTCTCATGCGCGTGCTTTTCCGGCAATGCAGCTATTTTGCCACGTTCAGCGGCGGTGAGGAAATAAAAAATAAATTAGACAGGATTTACAGGATTAAAAACAGGATTAACAGGATTTCTTATTTCTAAAAGCCTTAATCCTGCAAATCCTGAAAAATCCTGTTAATCCTGTCTATTTTATTTTGTCAGAAACTCTAACCTACGCGGTCTCGAGCGTTACAAAAGCCACGGCGTGATCCTGCTCATCCGCCAGACTGATGTGCGCGACGGAAATATGTTTGTCCAGCATGAACTGTTGCGCCCCACCATGGAACTTCAGCATGGGCTTGCCGTGGGCATCGTGAGTCACCTCAATATCGCGTAAATGCACACCGTTGCTGAATCCCGTGCCCATGGCCTTGGCCGCCGCTTCCTTGGCGGCAAAACGGCGTGCGAGAAAATTTGCCTTGCTGGCATTCTGGTGGAACTCCTGCAACTCCGCCGCTGTGAGTATCCGCTCGACAAATCGGTCGCCGAAGCGGCTGACGTCATCCCGGATGCGTTCCACGCGCACGATGTCGGTGCCAATTCCGAAAATCATATTACCGCCGTCGAAATTAGCCGTTTCATCTCGCGCACGGCTTCCTTCATTCCCGTGAACAAGGCGCGGGCGATGATGGCGTGTCCGATATTGAGATCCGAAATGCCGGGGATAGAGGCGATCGCCTGAACATTGTGATAGTGGAGCCCGTGCCCGGCGTTCACCTGCAGTTTGAGACCCTGCCCTTGCTGCACCGCCTGTTCGATGCGCACCAATTCACGCCGCAACACCTCATCCGTTCCCGCACCGGCATAATGACCAGTGTGAATTTCGATCGCCGGCGCACCGGTTTTAGCCGCGGCTTCGATCTGATCGGGATCGGGATCGACGAACAGCGATACACGCATGCCCGCATCGGCCAGCCGCAAACAAACGGCGGTGATTTTTTTTTGCCCGGCGACAACATCCAGACCGCCTTCGGTGGTTAGCTCCTGACGCCGCTCCGGGACCAGGCAACACTCGTGCGGGCGAATCCGACAGGCAAATGCCACGATATCGTCCGCCACGGCCATCTCAAGATTCATGCGTGTCTGGAGCAGGCGCCGCAATATTTCGACGTCCTGATCCTGAATATGCCGACGATCCTCGCGCAGATGCAGCGTGATGGCATCGGCACCGGCCTGTTCCGCCTCAATGGCCGCCTGAACGGGATCGGGGTAGCGCGTGCCACGTGCCTGGCGCAAAGTCGCCACGTGATCGATATTAACGCCTAACTTAATCAACGCCGGTCTCCACCATGATTTCGGTTTTCGGCACCACCCGGCGAAACAGTTTGCGGCTGTGTAACGGCCGCTCGCCCAGATGCCGTGCCAA
>JAUSDQ010000110.1 GCA_030650525.1 Sulfuricaulis sp. | reverse complement strand
TAACTATTTGTTGTCGCACCATGATGAAAAATCATTTCTGGTTTGTCCTGCTGGCGCTGGTGGCGTTGTGGTGGCCGGTCGGTTCGATGGCGCACGAAATCCGACCGGCCATCGTGACGGTCACGTTCAAGACCGATGGCCGTTATCACATCGACATCAGCGCCAATATGGAGGCGGTGCTGGCCGGCATCAGCCCCAAGCATTCCGACACCAGTGAATCGCCGAATGCGCGCTCCTATAATGAACTGCGTGCCATGCCGGCGCCGGAACTCAAGACGCGCATTGAGGATTTTGCCGGCAGCTATCTTGCCGGGATCATAGTGGAGTTCGACGGCGTGCGCGGTCATCCCTCCCTGGAGTCGGTGGCGGTGCCGGAGACGGGGGACGTGCAACGTGCGCGCTTGACCACGCTGCGCCTGGCGGGAACGTTTCCATCCACGGCCCACGAGTTTCGTTGGGCCTATGCGCCGGAGTTCGGCGCGAGCGTGTTGCGGATCCAGAAAGAAGGCAGCGAAGGCATGTCGGCCTCCTGGCTCAAGGAAGGCGCCCACAGCGAACCGTACCGGTTGCACGAAGCCGTCAAATCCGTGTCACGCAGGCAAGTGGCGCAGCAATATACGCTGCTCGGATTCAGCCACATCCTGCCCAAGGGGCTGGATCATATTCTCTTCGTGCTCGGGCTGTTTTTGCTCAGCGTGAAATGGAAGCCGCTGCTGATTCAGGTCACGTCATTCACGGTCGCCCATACGATCACCCTGGGCCTGTCGATTTACGGCTTCATCTCGCTGTCGCCCGCGATCGTCGAACCGCTGATCTCCGCCTCGATCGTGTACGTGGCGGTGGAAAACATGCTGACCACGGAGCTGAAGCCGTGGCGCGCGTTCGTGGTGTTCGGTTTCGGTCTGTTGCACGGGATGGGATTCGCCGGCGTGCTGGCCGAGATCGGGCTGCCGCGTTCGGAGTTTCTCACGGCGTTGCTGACGTTCAATCTCGGCGTCGAGCTCGGTCAGCTCACCGTGATCGCCTCGGCCTATCTGCTGATCGGTCTGTGGTGCAAGGAGAAAATCTGGTACCGCGCGCGCATCGTGCAGCCGTTATCCGCGTTCATTGCGGTCACGGGCTGTTACTGGACGGTTGAGCGGATTTTCGGCTGAGCGGGCGTCTCAGCCGGTGTATTGCTGCAACGAGTTTGTGCGCGGAAAGTCGTAGCCGTTATGGCGGCGGGATCCGGCGACGCGCCGCTCCACCCCCTTCCACAACAGGCGATTCACGCGCTGTTCAGGATGCGCCCGGAAAACGCATTCGCGCGCCACCAGGGGACTGTCTTTAAGGGTGGTGTTATGCAGGCTGACAATGGCATCGTACGCCGCCTGTTCCGGCACCAAATACACGTGGCCGTAACCCAGCGGCAAGCCGGTAGCGGTGTCGCGCATGATGATGGCGTTGACGATGGTGCCGTAGCCGGCAAACAGCTGACGCAGATCGTCCGCCGTGTACGTCGCCGGTAGATTGCCCACGAAAATGTTCATCGCCACTCTCCTGTCTGGCCCGTTGGCCTTGTGTATTTTTGCCACATTCTCTTCATGGCAAGCAGGCCTGACAAGCGACTTTCACGAGAAATAAAAAAAGTACTTGTGCGCCAAAGAGTTCGGACACACTGTCGATGCAGTTTGCTAAGCTGAAAAGACCCATTTCCGGCTGGCTGACGATGAAAAGACCGATCAGGGGGTGAGCATGACGTTGGCGGTATCGGCCAGCGCAACGCGCGCCGGCAATGATTTTTTGAGAAGGCCCATCACCTTGGCCGCGGTCGCGCGGTATCCGGTGAGCTTGCCGCCGTAGATGGTGATGAGTCGCACGCGCTCCGGATCGTCTGGATGGAGGATGGTTTCGCGCGAGCGATGAAACACCGGCCCTGGCCCGTGTGGGAGTACCCGCAGACCGGCAAAACTGTCCAACAGGGGACCGCGCCGCTCGGGAAAATAATGCTGGAACGTTTCCATTAAATAGGAAATTTCCTCGGGCCGGGCTTGCGCCGCGCCGGGGTCACCCTGGTAGGGGGTTTCGGTGGTACCGACCAGGGTATGCCCCTTCCAGGGCATGACGAACACGGCGCGCCGATCGCTCGGTGCCTCGACGTAATAGATGCCGCGCCGGGTGGCGCCGCCCAGAATAATGTGCGCGCCCTGGATGAGATCCACCGGCAGCACCGACGGTCGTGGCGTGACGCGCTCGAGCACCGTATTGACCCAGGGACCGGCGGCGTTGACCAGCGTGCGCGCGCGGCAGGCAGTTTCTTCGCCGTTCACGAGCGCGTGCACCATATAGTCATCGCCCAGCCATTTCGCCGTCAGAAAATTTGCCGGGCAATGCAATTCGGCCCCCAGTTTCTGCGCCGAGCGCATCACGGCCTGGGTCAGCGCAGCGTCATCGGTTTGCGCGTCATCGTAACGAAAGATTGCGCGCAGCTGGTTCGTATCGAGACCGTCAAGGTCATCCCACTGGGCGCGCGGTAGCGCTTCAAAGCGTGTGCCGCGGGTAAGTCCACCCAGCAGCGAGTAGAGCGCGAGTCCGGCACGGATCATCCACGGCCGGCGCCGCGTCGTGGCGTACACCGGGATATAAAATGCCACACGCTGTACCAGCCCGGGCGCGATGCGCAAAAGAATTTCACGCTCGCGCAAGGATTCGCGCACCAGTCCCAGTTGACCGCTTTCAAGATAGCGCAGTCCGCCGTGGATGAGTTTGCTCGAACGGCTGGACGTTTCGCTGCCGAGGGCGCGGCGCTCCAGGAGCAGCACCGAGTAACCCGCCGCGGCCGCGGCCTGGGCAACGCCGGCGCCGTGGATGCCGCCGCCGATGACAACGACGTCGTATGCCGCCGTAGTCATGGGGCGGCAGCCGACAGTGACGCGAGTCCCTGAATCATTTCCCCGACGGCAAAGGTCTCGATGAAATCCACGCCGCGCGCGGCCAGCGCTAGCGCCACGGGTGGTTGCGCCACTTCAAACACGACCAGTTTCATGTCATCGGCATGCAGATCGCCCGCGCGCGGTAGACCGTCCGCGTCGCAAAACAGAAACTGTGGGTGAATCTCGGAGATCAGCGGCTGTTCGCGCTCGCTCCATTGATCGATAACCGCGCCGATCCGCGACCAGCCGGTGTGGCGCGCGGTCAGCAGCGCCGGCAGCGAATAGGAGATCAACGCGCATTGGGCCAGCGCCGGTTCGAGCGCACGGTGCACGAGTTCGAGCATGGCCTCGACGCCGAAGTGTTCGAGGCTGGAGCGCTTGAGTTCGATAAAGGCGGTGACATCCGGGTGTTGCTGCAGGAAATGCCCGAGTTCGGCCAGACGGGTGATGTGCACGTCGTTGAAACGGTCGCCGAATTTCCCCGGCTCGCTGACGCGAAACGCCCACAACTCGTCATAGCGGTAATCCAGTATTCGGCCGTCCACGCCGCACAGGCGCTTCAGGCCGCGATCGTGAAACAGCACCGGCACCCGGTCGCGGGAGATCTGCACATCGACCTCGACGAAGCGCGCGCCGGCCACGACGGCGGCTTCGATGCCGATCAGGGTATTCTCCGGATAATGCCGGGGATAGCCGCGGTGGGCCACGAGTTTTGGAATGATCATTAAGCGCAACTTTAGCACCCCTGGCTTGACCGGGCATCGCCACAACCAACGGAGCCACTTATACCGCCGCTCAGGTGGGAGCGTTGATCGGCAAGCTTAGCTTCGACAAGATGGCGCCGTATCTCGGCATCTATTTCTGCTTCTAGGGCAGCGTGCATCGAGTCACGGCGCGCCGATGAAAACCGGCGCGCTTTTTTATTGGGCCGGCTGATTTAGAATGTCCTTTTTTGACAGCCATCGCGGGCCAGGGTCATGAAACCCACGGACAGGTGCGACAGTAAAATTCGTCTCGGCATCAGCAGTTGCCTGCTGGGCCAGAAGGTGCGTTTTGACGGCAACCACAAGCATGACAGTTTTCTGACCGGCACGCTCGGGCAGTTCTTCGAATGGGTGCCCGTCTGTCCCGAGGTCGCCATCGGCCTGGGGATCCCGCGCCCGCCGATACGGCTGGTAGGTTCACCGGCGTCACCGCGCGCCGTGGGCGTGAAGGAGGCGACCATCGACGTGACGGATAAACTCGCCGCCTACGGCAAGCGCCAAGCGCACGCGCTTGGCGACCTCAGCGGTTATATCTTCAAAAGCAAATCGCCCAGTTGCGGCATGGAACGCGTCAAGGTTTACCAGGCCGCGGGCGCGCCCGCCGCGAATGGACGCGGAATCTACGCCGACGCATTTCTCTTCGCTCAACCCTGGCTGCCGGCCGAGGAGGAGGGACGATTGAGCAATCCCAAGTTGCGGGAAAATTTCATTGAACGTGTTTTTGTCTACCGCCGCTGGCAGCAGCTGCTGTCCCGCGGACTGACCGCTTCCCGGCTGGTGGAGTTTCACACGCACCACAAGTTGGCCCTGATGGCGCACGATCCCGAAGCGTACCGCGCGCTCGGGCGTCTGGTGGCGCCGGCCGGCCGGCGCCGCCCCAAAGATCTGGGTCATGACTATATAGAGCAGCTGATGGCAGCACTGAAACGGCTGGCGACACCGGCGCGGCACGCCAATGTGCTGGTGCACTTGATGGGCTATTTGAAGCAGCATCTGGATGCCGTGGATAAGGCCGAGTTGCTTGAATTGATCCATGCCTATCGGCGGGGTGCGGCGCCGTTTGTCGCGCCACTGACGTTACTCAAACATCATTTTCGGCGTTTTCCCGACCCATACATCGCGCACCAGACCTATCTCAATCCCGATCCACGGGAACTGCTGTTGCGCGGCGGTCTTTGAGAACACCGCGCACCTGCCTTCCGATGGGCCGGTCGCCGAGGTCGGGCCTTTTACCTGTTGCGCGGTGGTTTTCGCCGCCATAATGAGAGGGATGTTTTGGGGCGAGATCCCGGAGGCCTGGCCATTCACCGGAGCGGTGCCGGGCATTCTGGCTGCCATACCGACTATCCACCGGGCGCTGCGAATTTGGAAGAAATACAGATTTTACCGCCCGATAGATTTTTTTATTGAGGTTTACCTTGTCAGCATCAAAGCCTTGTCCCAGAATAAATAAGCAGACCCGCGGGAAGCCCGCCCCTTTTATCGGATAAGTAATAATGGAGAAAACCATGAATAGCCTGGACCGAGCGATTGAACTGGTATGGCAATGGAAAGCAGACCGGCAGGCACGTCGTGCCGACGTGCTCGACCGGCTGGAAACCGTGGTGAAAGATTGTCAGGCGGCGGTCCAGGTGTGGCAAGGCTATCTCGATAAGCCCGGCGCACCGGGAGATCATTGGACGATTGTCAGCTGGATCGGTCCGGTCCGCGCCAAGCAGTTGCACGATATTAATCTTCGGGCAAAACAGAACATCGAGGAGCTGTGCCGTATGGCCGGCCCCCAAGCAGGGCGGTTTATCGGGCTGGAAGAAAATGTTGACGTCATCGAAATGGCGTATCGCATGCTCAAGCCCAACGAGACCGGCACGGACGCGGCCAAATCCGCCGTTCAGACAATGCAGCAACGCATGGATTATCTTCGCGGGCTGATGCAGCGCCTCCGCGCCGCCAAGCCGGATCGAAAAAACGCACCGACCAAGACCACGGGCAAGAAGGCCGCCGCCGGAAAAAGTTCATCGAAAAAGACCGCGAAAAAAGCCGCAAAGAAAAAGGCGCCCGCGAAGAAATAATTCCGCTGGAAATTTATATCGTCCGCCCCCATATCACCTCCTGAACAGATTCGGGAGGCGATTGTGTCCGGGACCAAGCAGGTGGTGTGTCCGCATTGCGATAGCATTAACCGGGTTCCAGCCGAAAGGCTCGGGGATCGTCCAAAATGCGGCGGCTGCCACCAGCCGTTGTTTGAAGCTAAACCCGTTACGCTCGGCGAAGCCAACTTCGAACGCCACGTCGCGCGCAGCGATCTGCCGGTGGTGGTGGATTTCTGGGCATCCTGGTGCGGGCCCTGTCAGACGATGGCGCCGGTGTTTGCGCGGGCCGCGGCCGAGTTCGACACGCGTATGCGTCTGGCGAAAGTGAACACCGAGGAAGCGCCGGCGTTGGCGGCGCGTTACGGCATTCGTAGCATCCCCACGCTGGTCGTGTTCAAGAACGGACGCGAGATTGATCGTTTGTCAGGCGCGGTGTCACTGCCGCAACTGACGGCTTGGCTCAAGCGCCACGTTTAAGAGCCCTAACAACAATCAAATCCTGTCCGATTTTTTCTTTGGTTAGGGTTTCTGGTGTATGAAAAAACAAAGCGCCCCATCGGGGCGCTTTGGTGTGCGGCAAGAAAAAACCGATTACTTGGCGGGAACGCCTTCTTTCATTTCTTCCTTCATTTCCTTCTTTTTCTTGGCGGCCTTCTTCTTCATCTTCTTTTCTTTCTTCATTTCTTTCTTTTCTGCCTTGGTCATCTCTTTATTGGCATCAGCCGCGGCAGCGCCATCGGTATTAGCGGCCGGGGCGGCCGGAGCCATGTGCTTCTCGGCGCTGGCAACGTGCACCATGCCGAACATGAGGGCGAATGCCAGGGCAAACAGGCTGGTCAGTGACTTTTTCATTGTAAAAGGCTCCTTAAGGAATTTAACGTAGAGGGATGTATCGATCTTCACTGCTCTGATGGTTGGACGGTTAACGTTGCGCCATCATTGAGATCCCTAAAGCAATCGTTATGCCACTTTTATAAAAATCTTAAATAGTTTTAAATCATATAGTTATAAAATTATTTCTGGCTGCGCTATGCTTGGATTTTGTTGGAAGCTTCAAAAAATGTAGCTTGCAAGGTTTCGAGAGAATTTTCATGCCGTGGCAACTTTTCAGATTGGGCCGGCTCCAGCGCAAGGTGCTGCTGGTCATTTCCGTGATCGTGATCGTACCCATGCTGGTGGCAGGCTGGTTGGCCGCCGAGTGGGTTTCGATCAGTTTTGAGAACCGTCTGCAGCAGTGGATTGTGGACGCGGCGCGTGCCAACCAGAATTGGTTGCAGGCCTATCAGAACGATGCGGTCATGCTCGGGCGCGTGCTGGTGGATGATGAGGCCTACGTGGCTAACATTGAGCGCAATCCGGAAGCGGCCATTCCGCCTCAGATTCGGCGCATTTCCCAGGAACTCAGCATCAATCTCATCCAGCTCTATGCGCCGGACAAGAAACTGCTGTATTCCTCGCTGCCGGTGGAGGTCAACGCCTTGTGGGAGCGCGGCCAGACCGAGGCCGTGCTCAAGGTGGTACGCAAGCAGAAGACCATGCTGGCGGCGGTCGGCATCACGCCGATCCCGCGCACCGGCAAGCCGCGTTATTACCTCGTCCTCGGCAGCCTGCTGGGGCAGGATTTTACCGAGGAGCTGGCACAGCTGACAGGCTTGAAGGCGCGGCTTTATTACCGCGAGGGCAAAAATTATTTCGATCTTTTTTCCACCCCGGGCGAAATCATCGCGCTCAAGGGTCTGCCCGCCCAGGCATTCCATCGGCTGGAGAAGGACAAAAAATCATATTACAGCCAGGAGGCCGAAGGCGGTTTGTATCGCGGCCTTTATACTCCGATCGTCGATCCCACCGGCCGTGTCGAGGCAATCATGTTCAGCGGGCTGGAACGCCGCGGGGTGCAGGAAGTGTTGACCAATCAGGTCGTGTTGTTCCTTTTTATCTCGCTGCTCGGCATTGTCATCGGTGTCCTGACCGGACTGCTGCTCTCGCGTATCGTCGTCCGTCCGCTGCAGTATCTGCGCAACGGCGTCATGCAACTGGCCGGTCAGAATTTCAACGCCAATGTCCCGATCACCTCGAACGATGAACTGGGCGATCTCGCCAAGGCCTTTAACGCCATGGCGGCGCGCTTACGTGAGGCGCGTGATGAGCAGACGCAACGATTTCAAACAGACAAGCTCGCGGCCATGGGCGAGCTGTCGGCCGCCCTGGCGCATGAGATCCGTAATCCCATCGGCATTATCAATACCTCCGCGGCACTGCTCGACAGGCCCGAGAACGATCCCGTAAAAAGGGCGCAACTCACGCGCATGATTCGCGAGGAGAGCCTGCGTGTATCCAACCTGGTGCAGGACTTTCTGCAACTGTCGCGTCACCGGCAACCGGGGTTTGCCGTCATCGACCCGGCCCAGCCCATGGAGCGCGCGCTCGAAATCGCGCTGGCGGGGACCAAGCCGGTCAGGGTGCACAAACAGTTCAACCACGACGCTGTGAAAATCAAGGCCGACCCAGGCCTGTTGCAACAGGCCTGGAGCAACATCTTCACCAACGCGCTGCAGGCGATGCACGGGAAAAAAGGCGAACTCGTGCTTCATACCGCCGTGGCGGATGGTCAGGTATTGCTTTCGGTGCAGGATAACGGGCCGGGGGTGCCGGCGGAGATCATGCCGCGCCTGTTCGAGCCGTTTTTCACCACCAAGGAACAGGGAACGGGTTTGGGTTTGACCATCGCTTATACCTTGGCCGAGGCCAATGGCGGGCGGCTGCAGGCGGCACCCCCGGAAGGCAGCGGTGCCCGGTTTGTCATGTGGTTTCCGGTGTGCAAGGGCCTCTAAAATGAAATGGACAGGATTAACAGGATTTTTCAGGATTTACAGGATTAAGGATTTTTAGAATTGAGAAATCCTGTTAATCCTGTTTTTTAATCCTGTAAATCCTGTCTAAAGTTTTTTCTTTTTCAGGTGTTCTGAGGAGAGAGTTTCATGAAACGCACGGTGCTCGTGGTGGATGACGAGCAGAACATGCAGGCGGTGATGCGCATGATTCTGGAAGGCGCGGGGCACCACGTGCTCGCGGCCGACAGCGGCGAAGCGGCGCTGGCGCACGCGCAAAACCCGAATCTCGACGTGGTGCTGTCCGATCTCAAAATGCCCGGCATGGGCGGTGAGCAGTTCATAATTCGCTTTCGCAAGGAACGCCCGGACGTGCCGGTGATCGTCGTCACGGCGCACGGCACCATCCGCTCGGCCGTTAAAAGCATCCATGACGGCGCGGCGGATTACCTCACCAAGCCATTCGAGCCGGAGCAGCTCGAGATCGCGGTGCACAACGCCATCAAGCTGCGCGACATCCTGCGCGAGAACGAGCAGCTCAAGGCGGCGGTCAGCGAAGCGCGCGGTAGCCGACACCTGGTCGGCGAGAGCCCCGCCGCGCGGCAGTTGCTCGAAGAAATCCGGCGCGTGGCGCCCTACAAAACCGGCGTGCTGATCACGGGCGAGTCCGGTACCGGCAAGGAACTGGTGGCGCGCACCCTCCATGAGCTGTCGCCACGACACGATCGCCCGTGGGTCGCCCTTAACTGTTCCGCCATTCCACGCGATCTCATGGAGTCCGAACTCTTCGGTTACGTCAAGGGCGCCTTTACCGGCGCGGCACAGAATCGTCGCGGCCGGATTGAGCAGGCCCAGGGCGGCACGCTGTTTCTCGACGAGATCGGCGATCTGGACATGTCGCTGCAGTCGAAACTGCTGCGCGTATTGCAGGAGCGCGAGTTCTCCGCCGTGGGTTCGGATCATGTCCGGACCGTGGATGTGCGCTTCATCGCCGCCACCAATCATGACCTGAAGGCACTCGTGCGCGAAGGCAAGTTCCGCGAAGACCTGCTCTATCGTCTGGACGTCTACAGCATTCTGGTGCCACCGCTGCGCGAACGTCGTCCGGACATCCCGCTGTTAGCGCAGACTTTTTTGCGCGAGCTCGTTGCCGAGATGGACAAGAAGGTGACCGCCTTCACGCCGGCGGCGCTGGATATCCTGGAGCGCTACCCGTGGCCGGGAAACATCCGCGAACTGCGCAACACCGTGGAGCGTTCGCTCCTGTCTTGCCGCGGGCAGACGATTGACGTCGAGGATCTGCCCGGGGCGGTCACGACCCGTACGGGCACGACCGGCGGCAGTGATAAATTTTCACTGAGCAAGCTGGGTGAGAAAAATCTCGACCACTGGCTGGAAGAAGTCGAGCGCGGTGCCATCCTCGAGGCGCTGTCGCAAACCAAAGGTGTGCAGGCCCACGCCGCCAAGCGCCTGGGCATTTCCGAACGCAGCCTGTGGCACCGCATCAAGAAGCTCAACATCCAGATTAACCGAGTCATCCAGTGAACTAACATGGCGGCCGACGTAAACCCGCCCACTTGGCATCAGTTGCCCACGGAGGAAGTCGCCCGCCGCTGGGGCGTTGACCCGCATGTCGGTCTGAATGAGGACGCGGCGCGCCGGCGCCGCGAGCAGTACGGCACGAACGAGATTCGCGAAGGCCGAGCCAGAGGGCCGCTTGCCATGTTCCTCGGGCAATTCACCGATTTCATGATTCTGGTGCTGATCGCCGCCGCGATCGTCTCGGGAATGATCGGCGATGTGGTGGACACGCTGGTGATCGGGGCCATCGTGGTGCTGAACGCCGTGATCGGTTTCGTGCAGGAATACCGCGCCGAGCGCGCGATCGCCGCGCTCAAACAGATGGCGGCGCTCACCGCGCACGTGGTGCGTGACGGGCAATCGCAGATGTTGCCGGCGAGCGAACTCGTGCCCGGTGACGTGGTGCTGATCGAAGCCGGCAACGCGGTGCCGGCCGACCTGCGGCTGATCGAGGCGATGCAGCTCAAGATCGGGGAGGCGGCGCTGACCGGCGAGTCGCAGCCGGTGGAGAAACTCACGCGCTTGATGCACGAAGCGGACCTGCCGCTCGGTGACCGGCGCAACATGGCGTACAAAGGCACGCTCGTCACTTACGGCCGTGGCCGCGGCATGGTGGTGGCCACGGGCATGGAGACCGAGCTGGGACGGATCGCGGCGCTGTTGCGCGCGGAAGGCGAGGTCAAGACGCCACTGCAGAAACGTCTCACACGTTTTGGGCGCCTGCTCGCGATCGCGGTGCTCGCGATCTGCGCCATCATGTTCGTGACCGGCGTGCTGCGCGGTGAGCCGCTGTTGCTCATGCTGCTCACCGCCATCAGCCTCGCGGTCGCGGCCATTCCCGAGGCGCTGCCGGCGGTGGTGACGGTGTCGCTCGCGCTCGGCGCGCGCAAGCTGGTCAGTCAGAACGTGCTCATCCGTAAACTGCCGGCGGTCGAAACGCTCGGGTCCGTGACCTTCATTTGTTCCGATAAGACCGGCACGCTCACCGAAAACCGCATGCGGGTGGAGGAGGTTTACGCCGACGCCCAGCTGATGCGGTCATTGCCGGCGGATGTCGCGACGCAGGAACCCTGGCACACCTTGCTGTCTGCATTGGCGCTCAGCAACGACGCGCGCCCTACGACGGGAGCTGAAGTCATCGGCGATCCTACCGAGGTGGCGCTGTATCAGGCGGCGCGCGCCGCCGGTTTCGACAAGTCATCGCTCACGCAGACACAACCGCGACTGGCTGAGATTGCCTTCGATTCCGAACGCGCGCGCATGACCACCATACATAAAGAGGCTCTTCCTACTCCCCCTCTCCCGCGCGAGCGGGAGAGGGTAAGGGGAGAGGGCGCGAAGGGCGGTGAGCCTGTAGTTGCATACACGAAAGGCGCCCCAGAACACGTGCTGCCGCTGTGTCACGACCGGTTGGGCGCCACGGGAGTGGAGGCGCTGGATCGCGGCGCGGTGGAGGAGGTGGTCGAGCGCATGGCGGCCGACGGCCTGCGGGTACTGGCCGTGGCCATGCGTCGTTGGCCCGTGTTGCCCGAGCCGTTCGAGCCCGAAAATGTCGAATCACGGCTCACTTTCGTCGGGCTGGTCGGCCTGCTGGACCCGCCGCGCGCCGAGGCACGCGCAGCAGTACAGCTGTGCCGCACCGCGGGCATCACGCCGGTGATGATCACCGGCGACCACCCGGCCACGGCGCGCGCCATCGCCGCGCGCCTCGGCATCATCGCCGATGACGGTGAGGTGCTTACCGGGCGCGAGCTGGCGCGCCTGGACATGGCGCAATTCGAGGAACACGTCGAGCGCGTGCGCGTGTACGCGCGCGTGGCGCCGGAGCAGAAGATCAAGATCGTGCAGGCGCTGCAGGACCGGGGCGAGTACGTCGCCATGACCGGCGACGGCGTCAACGACGCGCCGGCGCTCAAGCGCGCCGACATCGGCATCGCCATGGGCATCACCGGTACCGACGTTGCCAAGGAGGCCGGGCACATGATCCTGCTGGATGACAACTTCGCGAGTATCGTCGCGGCGGTGCGCGAGGGCCGGCGCATCTTCGACAACATCCGCAAGTTCGTGCGCTTCGTCATGACCGGCAACTCCGGCGAGATCGGTACGTTGTTCCTGGCGCCGTTCCTGGGCCTGCCGATTCCGTTGCTGCCGATTCATATCCTGTGGGTGAACCTGGTAACCGACGGCCTGCCGGGTCTGGCGCTCGCCGCCGAACCGCAGGAGCCGGGCATCATGCAGCGTCCGCCGCGTCCGCCGCAGGAGAGCCTGTTCGCGCACGGCATCTGGCAGCATATCCTGTGGGTCGGCGGGCTGATCACGGCGCTGTGCCTCAGCACGCAGGCGTGGGCGATGCGCGTTGGCGACGCCCACTGGCAGACCATGGTGTTCACCGTATTGACGTTGTCGCAGATGACGCACGTGCTGGCCATCCGCTCCGAGACCGAGTCGCTGTTCACGCGCGGGTTCACCACCAACCTGCCGCTGCTGGGTGCGGTGCTGCTGACCTTCGTGTTGCAGCTCGCCACCGTCTACGTCCCGGCGCTCAATCCGATATTTCACACGCAGCCGCTGACGGCGGTCGAGCTGGGGATTTGCATCATGCTGGCGACGACGGTATTCGTTGCCGTCGAGATCGAGAAATGGCTGGTGCGCCGCGGCTGGCTGTATCGCTGAATGCCGCCCTTGCCAATGTTGGTGTTCGGCGCTGCGCGCCTTACCCCTAGCGCCCAGTGCCCGAGGCGAATGCTTTTTCGGCAATGGGCGCAGGTAGCCGCAATGAGCCATGTTTCCATGAGCGCTACTGCCGCCGTCTCCGAAAGAGCTGCGCCTCGGGATCCGGCGGCTACGTGAGCGTCTTCACGCCCTGATCCGAGGCCAGCAGCAGCACGTCCGCCGGGTGGCGCGCGAACAGGCCGTTGGTGACCAC
>JAUSDQ010000108.1 GCA_030650525.1 Sulfuricaulis sp. | reverse complement strand
GAAGAGATGTCCGACTTGGCGATGGCGACGGTTGAAGGCTTGGGTATAGACACCGTTTAACTGGCGCATGCCGCGCGCGAGGTTCGGCTCGGGGGTTTCGATCACGAGGTGATAGTGGTTGCTCATGAGGCAATAGGCATGAGCACGCCAGTGGAAGCGATGGCAGACCTCGCCCAGCCGCTCTAGAAATCTGCTGTGGTCCGCTTCATCGAGATAAATGCGGGCGCGGGCGTTGCCGCGGGCGGTGAGATGATAGAGTGCGCCGGGGAATTCCAGGCGCAGGGGGCGGGCCATGGTTGTCGCTCTCTTTAGTTACTTTGTTATCGAGACGAGAGGAACGCTACCATTGTGTATGTTTCATTGGGAGAGTAGCAGCGCGAATCTCGGTAAGTTGATACGTCGCGCCGCCCTCGCAGAACCGGACTGGGTGCGTTACACCATCCGGCTCCCAGTTTGAGTCATCCACCGTGGTTTGGGGTAGAGATTGTGCTGAATGCGCAGCGATGGCATCCAACCTGACAGGACTTTACTAAATCGCTCCCACATCACGCCGCGCCGTTGGCTGCGCCGGTTGAGCCATTTGAATAGCACGCGACTCATCCGGTAAGCATAGGTGCGAACGTGGCGGGCATTGCCGCTGACAGCGTAATACGCGACATGCCCTTGTAGGTGGCGCTTGGCATAGTCCATCATGGCACGACCGCCTTCGACGCGTAACGCCGAGAGCCGTTCGCTGACTTCTTTTAACTTCCCGGCGACGCGCTCGCGTTGGCTCTTGCGTCCGAGCACGAAGCGCCCGGTACGGCTTTTGCCCACGTAGTGCGTGAAGCCCAGAAAATTAAAAGTCGGGGGACGCATGCTGCCCTCCTTCTGGCATGCCTGCGCCGCCCGGCTGCCGAAGCGTAACAATCTGGTTTTGTTGGGCTCCGCTTCCAGCCCAAATTCCGCCAGCCGCTTCGCCAGCTCGTCCATGAACCGCCGCGCATCGTCTTCGTGGGTGAAGCAAGCCACGAAATCATCCGCGTAGCGAATCAGATCAGCCCGTCCTTTACAGGTGCGGGCATAGCGTTTCTCAAACCACAAATCGAGCACATAGTGCAGGTAGATATTCGCCAGCACCGGCGATACGAGTCCGCCTTGCGGCGTCCCGGTTTCGCTGGCGGCGAATACGCCTGCTTCCAGCACACCGGCCTTGAGGAATCGCCGAATGATCCGCAACAGCACCGGGTCGTGGAGCCGATGCGCCAGAAAGCGCATCAACCACTCGTGGCTGACATTATCAAAGAATCCTTTGATGTCAGCCTCGACCAACCACTGGGTGCCGTGGTTCGTGATGATCTCTCCCAGTCGCGCGAGCGCTTGATGCGCGTTGCGTTGGGGACGAAATCCGTAGGAACCGTTGCGAAACGCAGGCTCCCAGATCGCTTGCAATATCCCGGACAGGCGATGTTGTACGATCCGGTCTTCAAAACAGGGGATGCCCAGTGGCCGCTGCCGTCCGTTGCGCTTGGGGATGTAGACGCGCCGAACCGGTTGGGGCCGGTAACTTAAGGCTCGCAGTTTGGACGAGAGCGCTTTAATCCGTGCGTCCACGTCGTGTGCGTAGTCCGATTTACCGACCCCGTCGATTCCGCGGGCCTTGTTGCCCGGTTGAGCTTCGAAGCTGTGCATCAAACCATCGGGCGTGCTGAGCAAACCCATGAGCGCGTTGTAGCGCGCCTGCGGATCGTGTCGTGCCCACTGTGTGAAACGAACAAGTTGTGTGTCCATGCGCAGAGTCCGCTCGGTGTCGGGGCATGTGTCCCCTGTTCGTTGTCTCAAACCGGCGCCCCTTCGCTCCGTCCGCATTACCAAACTTCATCGCTACTATGGGCGCCTCCGACTTCCCACCGACCTGCTTCCGTCCTCGCTGTTTAGGCTTGTCGGGAAGTGCGCTTGCGCGCCAGCGGTGGGATCTCCTGGGTTACCGTCTATTCTCGATGTCAGGCTCGGTGCGGTCTTCGATCCCGGGTGGACGCGACCGGCTCGCCTTGACGCCGATCGCGTTGTGGCCTGCTGGCGTCTTGAAACCATCGGCCCTTTCCAAAGCGGTCATTTCGGGACTTCATACCTTCACGGTCGGCTTTACCCGTTACCATTGCTCCTCGCCTGCTTTCGCGCCTACGCATCAAGCGCGCGGTTACCCGCGGGCCTGCCAGGCTCGATACCCGGCCCGTGGCTAGCGGTTACCGGAACGGGATTCACACCCGCTAGAATTGGCGGCATGGCCCAGCCGCAACCAAGACCTGACCCCGTGACGCTTTGCTGTGACGCTTCTTGCCACCACCCCACGGGTGATGTTGTCGATGTCGATGGGCTTCAGCGTATTGGTTTCCCCACGACTACGCTGCCATCCGAGCTACGGGGTTCTGACTGTTACCCCGGCGGGACTGTC
>JAUSDQ010000095.1 GCA_030650525.1 Sulfuricaulis sp. | reverse complement strand
TTGCCCTGTTCGCCCGCCTTGTTCGCTTCGATCGCGGCATTCACCGCGAGCAGGTTGGATTGCTCGGCCAGGTCGTTGACCGTGGCGATGATTTCGCCGATCGCCTGGCTCTGTTCGGACAGCCGCACGATGCTCTCGGCGATGGATTCCATCTGTTCCTGGATGCGCTGCATGCCCTGCGCCGTTTCTTCCACCGATTTGCGCCCGCCCTGCGAAACCTGCGAGGCCTTCTGCGCGCTGTCGGATACGTTGCGCGCCTTCTGGCTCGCCAGTTGCGCCGTCTGCCGCACCTCCTCCACGGTGGCCGTGGTCTCGCTCACCGCCGTCGCGGTCTCGGCTGCACCGGACGCCACTTGCGTCGTCGTGGCGAGAATCTCGGCGGAAGAGGTGGATAATTGCGTGACGCTTTCGCGCAACTGGCGCGTGATGGCGCGGCTGAGAGTGATGCCGATGCCGAGCCCGGCGAGGATGCCCAGCAATGCGGTGATCGCCATCGTGAGCATGGAACGGTGCACCGCCGCCTCGAGCTCGGCGCGGCCTTCCGTCTCCAGTTTTGCTTCGCGTTCGCGGAAGCGTTCTACTTTTCCGATCAGCGCCTGGGTGAGGGGATACACCTCCTTGATTCCCAGTGTCAGCGCTTCCGCATGTTTGCCGCGCCGCTCCAGGTCAACCACCCGCTCTTGCCACTGTTCGTTCTTTGCCTGCATGGCCGCGATCTCATTCAACATGTCCGATCCTTCAGAGGTGAACACAAGGCGGCGCATTTTTTCGATGATTGCCGCGAACTGGCGGTGGTCGTTCTGCAGGTCGCCCCAGTATTTCTTCTGCAAGTCAGGGTAGAGGAGGATGGCGCGATAGTGCGCGGTCTGGTTGCGCAATTCGAAACGCAATTCGTTGGAGCCGCTCACCAGGCGCTCATTCACGTCGAGGAAGCGGTCGTAAGCGGTCTGGGTTTTCTCCAGCGAATAAAAAGCGATGCCGGTTACCAGCGCCAGCAGCGCCAGTACGACCGCATATCCTCCGATCAATTTTTTGCCGATGGTCATGATCTATCCTCCTTAATGATCTGCTTTGAAATTCGCTAAACCTTGTAATGCGCCGCCAGTTGCTGCAGCTTCTGCCCCAGTTCATGCAGGTTCTGCGCGGCCACCTCCGCCTGTTTTGTGCCGGACACATTCTGCACACTGGCCTGCTTGATGTTCTCCATCGCCAGCGCCACCTGATCCATGCCCACCATTTGTTGTTGGCTCGATGCCGCGATCTGGGTCGCCGCCTGCGCCGCTTCCGTGATGCTGTCGGCCAGCAGGCGGATCGATTCGCCGGTCTCAGCGGTTTGTTTCACCCCGGCCTCCACCGCCTTGTTGCCCTGTTCGGTGGCCAGCACTGCGGTGCTGGTCGCCTTCTGGATATCGCCGAGGATCGTGCGCACCTGGGCGGTCGCCTGCTTGGATTGCTCCGCCAGACTCTTGACCTCTTGCGCGACCACCGCGAACCCATTGCCCTGTTCGCCCGCCTTGTTCGCTTCGATCGCGGCATTCACCGCGAGCAGGTTGGATTGCTCGGCCA
>JAUSDQ010000043.1 GCA_030650525.1 Sulfuricaulis sp. | reverse complement strand
CGACCGAAAGAAGGACATGATCATCTCGGGCGGCTTCAATATCTATCCCAGCGATCTGGAGGCCGTGCTGAGCGAACATGCCGAGGTGGCCGACGTTGCCGTGGTGGGCGTGCCGTCGCAGCGCTGGGGCGAAACGCCGCTGGCCTTTGTCGTCTTGCGGCCCGGCGCCGCGACGGCGGCCCAGGCCCTGCTCGCCTGGGCCAATGGCAAGCTGGGCAAAGTGCAACGCCTCGCGGCCGTGGAGATTGTTGACAGTCTGCCGCGCAGCGATGTTGGCAAGGTGTTGAAGCGTGAATTGCGCGAGGCCTATCAGGCGGCCGGCAAGGCCGATGCAAGCGGCTAGGCCATGAACGCCACGATGCGCTCAAGAGGCCGAAATTTCTAGATAACCATGGAGAAGCGAAGCATGAAAGCAGTGGTGTGCAAGGCCTACGGGCCGCCGGAATCTCTGAGCCACGAGGAGTTTCCGATGCCGGTCGCGGGCGCCGGGCAAGTCCTGATCAAAGTCGCCGCGGCGGGCGTGAATTTTCTCGACACCCTGATCATCGAAGGCAAATACCAGGACCGGCCAGCCCTGCCTTTTGTACCGGGCAGCGAAGCCGCCGGCGTGGTCGTCGAAGTGGGCGCCGGCGTGTCCGGTTTTGCCGTGGGCGATCGCGTGTTGGCGATGCAGGGTTGGAACGCCTACGCCGACTACATGGCGCTCAACGTCAGCGGACAGGTGTTTCACCTGCCGGCGAGCATGGACTTCGTCACCGCCGCCGGATTCGGCATTGCTTATTCGACCTCTCTCTATGGACTGCGCCAGAAGGCCCATCTCGTCGCCGGCGAGACCTTGCTGGTGCTCGCCGCGGGCAGTGGCGTCGGACTCACCGCCGTCGAACTTGGCGCCCTGATGGGCGCGCGGGTGATCGCCGCCGCCAGCAGTACCGAGAAACTGGAGCGGGCGCGACAGGCGGGGGCCAGCGAGACCATCAACTACCGTGAGGAATCGCTCAAGTCGCGCGTCATGGAACTCACCGGTGGCCGCGGGGTGGACGTGGTGTATGACCCGGTTGGTGGCGATTTCTTCGACGCGGCCGCGCGCACCCTGGCCTGGAACGGCCGGCACCTGGTGGTGGGTTTTGCCAGCGGACGCATTCCCGCGCTGCCGGCGAACCTGCTGCTGCTCAAGGGTATTTCCACCATCGGCGTGCTGGCTGGCGGCTTCCAGAGGAACGAGCCCAAGCTGCACCAGGCCAATTTCGAGGACTTGTTGCGCTGGTACGCCCAGGGCAAGTTGCATCCGCAGGTGTCGCGCACGGCGCCGCTGGCGCAGGCCGCGCGGATGCTGACCGCGATCGCGCGCGGCGAGGTGCAGGGGAAAGTGGTATTGACCTGTTCAGACCAAGCAGTGCCCGCCGTCGTGGCACCACTTGAGAAGGAAACGACGACCAACGCGCGCAAGCTGGCGCCCGGCGAAGACGGAGACCACATCACACACTGCCGTCTCTGCGACGCCTATTGCGGCCTTGTCGCCACCGTCAAGAACGGCCGCATCACCAAGGTGATGCCCGACAAGGACAACGTGGTGTCCCGGGGATTCCTGTGTCCCAAGGGGCCTGGGATGGCGGCCATCACGCACGATCCAGATCGGGTGCTCCATCCGCTCAAGCGCAGCGGCGCACCGGGAGAATTCAAGCGCGTGAGTTGGGACGAGGCCCTGGGCGACATTGCCCAGCGCCTGGGCGCGATTCGCCAGGCCCAGGGCGGCGAGGCCATCGCCATGTACGTGGGCAACCCGGCGGCGGCCGCCACGTTCACCAATCACATCGCGGCCGGACTGCTTAAGACCCTGGGGTCCAGCCTGTATTACACGCCCGCGGCGGCCGATACCTCGCAGCGTTGGGTGGCGACCGAAGCGGTCTATGGCCAGCCGGTGCTGCCGATCCCCGATCTGCCCAACTGCGATTTTCTCCTGGTTATCGCCGCCAATCCGCTGGAGTCCCACGGCTCCTTGCTGACCTCGCCGCGGATCCGAGATGACATGGACGCGATCGCCGCCCGCGGCCGGGTGGTGGTGATTGATCCGCGCAAGACCAAGACCGCCGCGCGCTACGAGCATGTGCCCATCCTGCCCAACACCGACGTCTATCTGCTGATCGGCATGTTGCGCGTGCTGTTTGACGAACAACTCGCCGACCAGGACTTCTTGCACCAGCACGTCAAGGGTTTGGAAATCCTCAGCGTCGCGTGCGGCAGTTTCACTGTCGAGCAATGCGCCCAGTTCTGCGGCGTCGACGCGCCGACGATACGGGGACTGGCCAGGCGTCTGGCCGCGCCGAGGGCCGTCTGTTACAGCCGGATCGGCATCTGCCGCGCCAGTTTCGGCACGCTCACCAATGTGCTGGTCGAGGCCCTCAACATCGTCGCTGGCCGCCTGGGGCAGCCCGGCGGCTGGGGTTTCGGTTTCGATCCCTATGCGCCGGCCGGCGCAAGCCCGCGGCGCAAGCGTCCCACCTACGCGCGCGCGCGCAGCCGCAGCGGCGGCTTCCCCAGCATTGCCGGGACCATGCCCGCCACCGTGCTCGCCGACGACATCAGCCACGTGTCCGAGCACCCGATACGCGCCCTGATCGTCGTCGCGGGCAATCCGGCCCGCAGCTACCCCGAGGGTGACAAGCTGGAAGCGGCCTTGCAGACCCTGGATCTGCACGTGAGCATGGATCTGTATATCAACGAAACCAACAAGTACGCCGACTATGTGCTGCCGGCGACGACCTTCTTCGAGCGCGAGGACATGGCCGTGTTCTCGGCGCCGCTGATGGCCCGACCGGCCCTGCAATTCGCCGACCGCGTGCTGCAGAGCCAGGGCGAGGCGCGGACCGAGGAGTCGGTCTTGCGGGAACTCGCGCAGCGCCTGGGTTTGCCCAATCCGGTGGCGGTGGGCCTGCTGCCGTCGCGCCAGTGGCAAGAGAACGCCGACCTGAGCCAGCGCGAGGCCCTGGACAGTCTGTTGCGGGCGGGGGAGGTCGGTGATGGCGGTGGTGCCCGACCCGAGGGTTACTCTCTCGACAAGCTCGAAGCGCAACACCCGCACGGGGTCTTGTTGGGGGGCCGGCTGGACTTCTCGCGCTGGCGCGAGCAGGTCCAGCATGAGGACGGCAAGCTGCATCTCTGGAGCGAACTCATTGCCGGCGAGTTCGAGCGTCTGCATGCCCAGGGGGTGCCAGTGGGAGTGGGCCAATTGCGCTTGTTCGGTCGCCGCGACATTCGCTCGCTGAACAGCTGGTTTCACAATGTCGAGTCGCTGACAAAGCCCCAGCGCCCGGCGCTGTTGATGCATCCGGCGGACGCCGCATCGCGCGGTCTGGCCACGGGAGCGCTGGTCACGGTGTCGGCCTACGGACGCAGCGTGCGCTGTCCGGTGCAAGTGAGCGATACGGTCATCGCCGGCTCGGTCTGCTACCCGCACGGCTGGGGTCATGCGGGGGGCTGGAGCCACGCCAACCGAACCGAAGGCATCAATATCAACGCCATTGCTTCCGCGAATCCGCAGGACATCGAAGCCGTTTCCGGCGCGCCCCTGCTGGATGGCATTCCCGTCACCGTCACGGCCTTGGCCAGCCGTCTTTAGTCTGACGGGCAAGCTTGCCGCGGTCACCGGTGGCGGGTGCGGCTTGTGAAGGCGTGTTAATTTTCAATAGTCGATCAACCAGGAGAATGATTTGAAAGCAATTCGAGTAGGACAACCGGCAGGCTTGGACCAATTGACCGTGAGCGCCGCCGAGCGGCCCGTTCCGGGGGTGGGAGAAATACTGGTGAGGGTGCGTGCCAGTTCGCTCAATTACCATGATTACGTTGTGGCGAAGGGTCAACTTCCGGTGGCCGCTGGCCGCATTCCGATGTCCGACGGCGCGGGGGAGGTGGTCGAAATCGGACCGCCGCGAAGCGACGGGCAGCCCGTTGCCTCGGCTGACTTCAAGGTCGGCGACCATGTCATGGGCACCTTCTTTCGCGACTGGGCCGATGGCGAGCTGACGCCGGAAAAGGCCAGCCGCGTCCACGGCGAGCACATTGATGGTTTCGCCAGCGAATATGTGAGCATGCCGGCCTCCTGCTTCACCCGCGCGCCGCGCGGCTATTCGCACGAGGAGGCCGCGACCCTGCCTTGCGCCGGTCTCACGGCCTGGCGCGCCCTGGTGGCTGACGGACCGATCAAGCCGGGCGATGTCGTCTTGGTTCAGGGCACGGGTGGCGTGTCGATCTTCGCGCTGCAGTTCGCCAAGGCGGCCGGGGCGAGCGTGATCGCAACCTCCTCGTCCGACGAAAAGCTCGAACGACTGAAGAAGCTCGGTGCCGATCACGTCATCAACTACAAGACGCAGCCCAAGTGGGGATCGGCCGCGAAGGAGTGGACAGGTGGCCGGGGCGTTGATCACGTGGTGGAGGTGGGTGGTCCGGAGACGCTGGCGCAGTCGATCACGGCCTGCCGCATGGGCGGCCACATCGCGCTCATCGGCGTGCTCACCGGCATGGCGGGCAATGTCTCCACGGTGCGTTTGATGGCCCATCAGATCCGCCTGCAGGGGGTGACGGTGGGAAGCCGCACCCAGCAGCTTGACATGGTGCGGGCCATCGAAGCGCGCGACCTGCGTCCGGTGATTGATCGCAGTTTCCCGCTCGATGACATCGCCGCCGCCTTCCGTTACCAGGAATCGGGACGACACTTCGGCAAGATCTGCCTCAGCATCTAGCTGACTGTTTGAGCGCCAGGGCGAACTGCGATCGGTCGAGTTGGATGTTCGACGCGACAGCTCAACCCAGCTCCGGCGGTTGGCCGGAAATCGTCCGTTGAGATGACCCTGCGCGAAGCGCTTGAACAGCCACTTGCAGCGGCGACGGGATTCATCCATTCAACGACTGAGGATAAGACCATGAAGCGATTGACGGGCAAGAAGACGATCATCATGGACGCTGGAGATGTCATGGTCCAACGCGAAGGTGTGTCTTTTTGCCGCACGTGCGGCGGGTTTTGCGGCGTGCGCCTGGGCATCGACGAGCAAGGTCGGCTGGCCCAGATCAAAGGGGACAAGGAGCATCCGCTGACAGAAGGTTATGCCTGCTTCAAGGGCTTGCGGGCGGTGGAGACGCACAACGGCCCGGCCCGGCTGCTGCATCCCTTGAAGCGTCGCCCGGACGGTAGCTTCGAGCGTATTCCCCTGCGCCAGGCCCTTGATGAGATTGCCGAGAAACTTCAGATCGTCATCGCCGCGCATGGAGCGCAGGCGGTGGCCATCTACCGGGGTACGCCGAATTACGTCAACGCGATCTCCTATGCCTTCGTGGATGCCTGGCTGAAGGCCATCGGTTCGGATTCCCTGTTCTCGACCGTGACCATCGATCAGCCGGCAAAGTGGGTGGCCGCGGCGCGCCTGGGCTACTGGCGCGCCGGCAAGCGTTCCATTTCGCAATCAGATGTCTGGCTCTTTGCCGGCCACAACCCCCTGGTGTCGCACCAGGGCGGCGGCGGGTTCTACGCGAACCATCCGGTCAACCGGATGCGCCAAGCCAGGGAGCGGGGCATGAAGGTCATCGTCATCGACCCGCGCCGCTCGGAGCTTACCCATTACGCCGATATCCATCTCCAGATCCGGCCGGGCGAGGATGCGGCCGTGGCTGCCGGCCTGTTGCACATCGTTCTTGGCATGGGCTGGGAAGACCGGGAATTTTGCGACCGTTACGTGCAGGGCCTGGATGCCCTGAGGGCCGCGGTGCTGGCCTTCACGCCGGAGTATGTGGCCCAGCGCGCCGGAATCAAGGCAGAAGATCTGCTTGCCGCCGCCGAACTCTTCGCCAGGCAATCCCGACGCGGCAGCCTGTCAACCGGCACCGGCGCCAACATGGGGCCTTATTCGAATCTGGCGGAGCATCTTTACCAGACCTTGGGCGTGGTTTGCGGACGCTTCCTGCGCGCGGGCGAGCAGATCGACAATCCCGGCATACTGATTCCGCATAAAACCTTTCGCGCCGAGGTGGCACCACCACAGCGCACCTGGGAACAAGGTCCGCATAGCCGCGTGAAGGGATGGGGCCGGCTGTTCGGGGAAAAGCTGACCGGCACCCTGTCCGATGAGATTCTTGTACCGGGCCAAGGACAGATTCGCGCGCTCATCGTCCCTGGCGGCAATCCGGCGGTGGCCCTGCCAGACCAAGCCAAGGCGGTACAAGCCCTTTCCTCGCTGGACCTGCTGCTGTCCTTCGATCCGGTCATGAGCGAAACGGCTCGCCTGGCGCACTACATCCTGCCGCCAACGCTGCAGTATGAGCGCCCCGACATACTGCCTGCCCTCAGCTACCCGGGCTATCTGCCAAAGCCTTTTTCGCAGTACACGGATGCGGTGGTGGCGCCTCCTGCGGGTTCGGAGGTGGTGGACGAATGGCGCGCCCTGTGGGAGCTGGCAAGGCGCTTGGGAAAGACGCTTACCCTTGCCGGAGCCGAACTCGACATGGTCACGCCGCCGACAGCTGAACAACTGCTCGCACTGCTGACCAAGAAGGCCAAGGTGCCCCTCACGGAAATCAGGAAATATCCGAGCGGCAAGGTGTTTGACATTGCCTCGGCGGTGGTCGAGCCGGCCCGGCCTGAAGCATCGGCAAGGTTCGCGGTCATGCCGGACGATGTGGCGTCGGAATTGACCGCCTGCCTGGGGTATTGCGATCCGCCAGGCTATGGCTACCGGCTGGCGGTGAGGAGAATGCGCGATGTGATGAACAGCACCCTGCGGGAACTCGACTCCATACGCAAGCGCAATCCCTCCAATCCGGCCTGGCTGCACCCCGACGACATGGCGGCACTGGGACTCGCAGCCGGGGACAGGCTGGAGATTGCCAACGAGCATGGACGAGTCGTCGCCCACGCGGCCCCGGACGAACGGCAAAAGCCCGGTGTGGTCGCCGTGAGCCACTGCTGGGGCGGGCTACCGGGCGACGAAGCCGAGGCAGAGACGGCGATCAACCAACTCATCAGCGACTCCAGGGTGGAGTCCATCAGCGCCATGGCCTGGATGACCGGGATTGGGGTTCGGCTGCGGCGGCTGTAGTCGAAGCGGGTGCTCGATCTCGGGAACGCAAAGGCCAAGTGTCTTGGCGGAGATCACGCGACGCAATTTTTTGCATCGTCGCGTGAAGACTCTATTCAATCGAAGGCGGCGGGTTCACTGCTGGGTTCTGGGCAATTTCGTGAAGTCTGGATAGCGGTTGTTCGCCGCGCCGCCATCGACCAGCATCGTGGTTCCGGTGATCCAGCTCGCCGCGTCGGACACCAGGAACAGGGCCGCGTTGGCAATATCGTCCACGGTTCCGCTGCGTCCCAGGAGAATGTTGTCCATGTACCCGCCGTACAGCGCTGGCGTCGCGAAGACATCCTGCGTGGCTGGCGTTGCGATCAAGCCAGGGCTGATGGCGCAGACACGCACATGATGGCGAGCCATTTCCATGCCGCCTATCCTGGTCAGCATCTCGACGCCGGCTTTGGCGGCGGCGTAGGCCGACATGCCCGCAGCCGGCTGCTGCGCGTTCAGCGAAGCGATATTGATGATGACGCCTCCGTTTCCACACGCCTTCATCTGGCGACCTTCGTGCTTCATCGACAAAAAGGTGCCCTTCATGCTGATATCGACGATGTGGTCCCATTGGGCCTCGGTCTGGTCGACGATGCGGGCGAAGCCCCCGACGCCGGCAGCGTTGACCGCGATATCCAGGCGCCCGAAATGCTCGACCGCCATCGCTGTGGCACGCTCCAGATCAGCTTCGACGGTGACATCGACGTGGCAGAGCACGCAGCGGTCTCCGTAGGCGTTGCTGAGCTTCTGCAATCCCGCCTTGTCTATGTCCGTCACCACCAGTTTCACGCCCGCGGCGGCGAGTTTCTCCGCGATCCCCTTGCCGATGCCCGACGCGGCACCTGTGATCAGCGCAACCTTGTCCGTTAACCCCGTTCCGTTTGAACTCATGAATGCTTTCTCCAGTTAGTTTATTGATATGACAAATGAGATCTAGAAGGTCATCATGGGCAAGATCAAGGCACGCGGCGACTGATCATTGCCACCGCCCGTCTGGCACCGGCAGCGCCGGGCGCGCCCGGAATTGGCGAGGCGAACCGGCTTTTTCATGTCTGACCGGCGTAACCGAGCGCCGCGCAAATCTCGTCTGGAATCTGCAATGCTTTCATGCGCCTCGGATCATCGGGGTGAGGTACGGCCAAAAACCGGACCTCGAAGCCCTCGACCAATAGTTCCGTGCCTCGCCTTATCCGATGCTGCACTCGTATCGCCTTGCCGGTGCACTCGACGACGCAACTCTCGATTTCGAGCTCGTCGCCGTAGGTCGCCGGGCGCAAATAGGTTGCGCCAGTCTCCATTATCGGTACCGCGAACACGCCAAATTGATCGCCGAGGCGCTGTGTGGTGAGACCGGCCTGCACCAGAAAATGATTTGATGCGGCATTGATCCAGCGAAAGAAATTTGGGTAAAAGACGATATTGGCCGGATCGCAATCGCCGAACTCAACCGTCACCTTGTAAATCGCGGACTTCATGGGCGGATCACCGTGGGGCATTTTCAAAATCGCCAAGCGCGCCGCCGCCAAACGCATTCATCGCGACCGCTTGAGGCCAAGGCTCTCCAGCACGTCCAGATCCGCCGCCGCGATCTGGAAGCGGTGAGAGGCCGCGACCGTCCAAGCCTCCGGGCCCTGGTTTGGATCCGTCGGTGTAAACATCGGCAGACCGTGCATCATCTGGCGCCGGTGCTCGAGCCAGGCGCTGTCGAAGTCCGGCGGCTCGCCACCGGCGGCGCGCAGTGCCGCCAGGTAATGCTTGAGCAAGTCCCGCTCGTGGCTGCGCCGGTCTTCCACGTCGAGCACCCCCGCGATGAAATAGCTGACGTCGTGGGCCCAGGGGCCGCGCATGCTGCATTGCCAGTCGAGCAGGCCCGGGCTGAGATCCTTTTCGAAATAGGTATTGCCGAGGTGCGGGTCGCCGTGCACATAGGTCTGCGGCATGCGCTCGTTCAGCTCCCACAGGGTATCGACCGCTCGCTCCATCAGGTCCGCATCGCGCAGCTCGGCGGGCAGGTGCGCGGCCTGGGGCATCTCCAGCATCCGCTCCCACCAGTCGCGCCGCAACTGCCACTTCATGTAGAGGTGCATCGGCACCTTGAAGTCCGCGTAGCGCGACAGTCGCGGATCGTTCCACCAATGGCCGTGATACCGCGCCATGAGTTCGAGCATGGTCGCGACCCGGTCCGGTGTCAGCGGCTCGGTGAGCACGCCGAAGCTCACGCCCCTCGCGGTGAGGTCTTCGAGCAGCACGATGCCCTGTCGGCTCTGCTCGTCGATCTGCGCGAAATAGCAGCGCGGGATGTTGACGTTCAGTTCCGGAGCGACTTCCATGAAGAAGCGGACTTCAATCGCCAGCGCGCCCCACACCCGCTTGAGGACGCGCCGATTGAATCCGCCCTTGATGTACATCGAGGCAGGCAGGCCCGCGCGCTGGCCGGCCTCGTTGTAGGTGAGGCGCAAGCGTGCCTTGCTCGACGTTGAGTGCATCTCGCCGTCACGCTCGAACGCGGTGACCTCCACGCCTGGATAGCGTTGCGCGAGCGCCTCGCTCAGCCAGGCGCAACTGATGTCCTGGAATTCAAGGGGGAGTTTTGTTGCTGATGGGGTATGCATGGATTCGTTCTTGTTGTAGCTATTCAACTCACGCGCACCATCATTTTTCCGAGGTTGCGGCCGGCGAGTAGATCGATCAATGCCTGGGGCGCGTTTTCGAGGCCGTTGACCACGTGAACGGGCGCCTTCAAGGCACCCGTCTTCACCCAATTCGCCAAGGCGGCCTCGGCCGACTTGCGGTTCTTGTCGAAGTCGAGGGCGAGGAAACCTTCCATGCGGATGCGTTTGGCGATTAACGTCCCCGGCACGCCCAGCGGCCCGCCCCCGCCCGGTTCAGCGTGATCGTACTGCGAAACATAGCCGCAGCACACCACCCGGCCGTGCTGATTCATCAGCGACAGGGCGCTGTCGAGAATCTCACCGGCGGTGTTGTCGAAATACACGTCGATGCCCTGCGGGCAGGCGGCTTTCATGGCCTCGCGCAGGCCGCCGGCCTTGTAGTCGACGGCGGCGTCGAGACCCAGTTCCTCGGTCAACCAGCGGCACTTCTCCGCGCCACCGGCGACGCCGACCACGCGGCAGCCGCCGATCTTTGCGATCTGCGCGGCGAGGGTACCGACGGCGCCGCCGGCAGCGGACACGAGGACGGTCTCGCCCGGGCGTGGGCGTCCGACTTCGAGCAGGCCGAAATAGGCGGTCAGCCCGGTGATGCCCAACAGATGGATCAGGTGCTCGAGTGCTTGCGTCGCGTCCCTGCGCATGACGTGCCGTGGATTGGCAACGGCATAGTCCTGCCAGCCGAAGTTGCCCTCGACGATGTCGCCCGGCTTGAGTCCCGGCGTATTCGACTCCACCACCTCGGCCAGGCCGAACGACGGCATCATTTCGCCCGGCTCCAGTCGTGCACGGTAGGTCTCGGTGAGTATCCATGCGCGCTGGGCGGGATCTATCGACGCGGCGCGCACGCGTACCAGCACCTGCCCGGGACCCGGCGCCGGGCTCGCGGTCTCGCGCATTTCGAAGTGCTCCACGCCGAGCTGCCCTTCCGGGCGTCGGGCGAAAATCCATTGACGGTTGCGCAGGGCTTGATTCATGGCTGTTCCAATCTCTCCAGGGAAATCTATGGTAAGTACGGTCACCCACTTTGCTTGTTTCAGCAGTGAGTGGGAATCGTCCGTTTGGACAGTCTTGACGACCGCCGGCCCAGTGGGCTATTCGCGCCCATCCAGCAGTTCCCATTCACCGAGTAGGGCCTGCGCCACTCGGTCCAATCGCACCCGCGCGCGCGCGCGAGCGCTGCAAGGCGCTCCTCGTCGTAGCCCAGCACGGACGCAAGGACTTCATCCGTGTGCTGGCCCAGTGTCGGCGCCGCGACCGGATCAACCACGGGCGTCAAGCTGAGTCGGTAGGATGGTGCCAGATTCGATACCGGGCCGACCGACGGATGCTGGATCTGGCTCAGCAGACCCCGCTCCCGCATGTCCTTGCTGGAGAAGGCCTCCTCGACGGTTCGGACTGGTCCGCCTGGCACGCCCGCGGCGCGCATTTTGTCAACCCAGTGGTCGCGACTGGCGACAGCGAGTCGTCGGTGGATTTCCTCGTCCAATTGCACCCTGTTTTTCGACCGTTGCGCATTGGTGGCATATTCGGCGCTGTCCGCGAGTTCGCTGCTGCCGAACACATCGAGCGCGAGGCGTCGATAGGTGCGATCATTCGCGCAGCACAAGAAGATCGGGCCGGTCGCGGTCTGGTACACGCCCACCGGCATGACCCCTGTCCCCCTGTTGCCGATACGCGGCGGGTTCTTTCCGGTTGCAAGATACTCCAGGCCGTGGAAACCGACCACCTGAGCCGCTTGGTCAAACAGGGCCACCTCGATACGCTGTCCCTTCCCCAGTCGAACGCGCGCCAACAACGCGGCCATGATGGCATTGCTCGCCATCATGGCCGCCGTCAGGTCAACGATCGCCGCGCCTGACACGACGCCCGGTGCATCGGGATGGCCGTTGATTTCGATGAAGCCCAACTCGGCTTGGTAGACCGGGTCAAAACCAAGTCGGCTGGCCATTGGCCCCTCGCGACCGGCGGCCGAGACGGAGCAATAGACCAGCCCCGGATTGCGCGCCGATACGGTCGCGTAGTCCAAACCAAGTCGCTGCATCACACCCGTCGAAAAGTTCTCGACAAGGACGTCCGCTTCATCGATTAGCGCGAGCGCCGCCTCGCGCCCCTCGGCAACCGTCAGGTCGAGCGCGACGCTGCGCTTATTGCGGTTGAGCGCCATGAATGGCACGCTTTCGCCGCCGATTTCCGGTGGCTGTATGCGAAAGCTGTCGCCATGGACCGGGCTCTCGATCTTGATGACATCGGCGCCGAGATCGCCAAGGATCTGCGTACAGTAGGGGCCGGCCACGAAATGGCTGAAGTCGATCACGCGCATGCCAGCCAGTGCGGTGCTCGCGTCCGCCGGTCGAGGACTGGGCGGCGGCAAGGTTGGAGCTAGGTTCATAACCTTCCTTTACAGTTCAGATGGGCCAACAAACCGTTTGATTTCTCGACTCAAGTCGCGCCCGCCCATGCGCCACCATGCGCTGACGGCCCTATCCCGTGGCGGGCCGAGACTCAAGCCGCGGACCAGCCGCCGTCGATGGGCAGCACGGCGCCCGTCATGAATCGCGACGCGTCCGATGCCAGGTAGACAACCAGGCCGATCAACTCGTCGGGTTGGGCCCAGCGTTTGACGGGGGTTCTTGCCATGACGAGTTTGGAGATATCTTCGTCAACGATCGCGTCCTTGTTCATGTCGGTGGCGAAATAGCCGGGAGCGATGGCGTTAACCGTGATGCCCCGTGTGGCCCATTCCTGCGCCAGGCAACGGGTCATTGCGTCGATGGCACCCTTCGATGCGGCATATGGGGCGATGAATCGAATCGGATGCGAAGCCATCGCCGACGAGATGTTGATAACCCGTCCGGACTTGGCCTTGAACATGTGCTGACCGAGAACTTGCGTGCAGAGAAAATATCCCTTGAGGTTAACGTCGATGATTTGGTCCCACTGCTCCTCGGATATCTTCAGGAAGGGCACATAACACCCTTGCCCGGCATTGTTGACGAGAATGTCGATCTTGCCGAAGGTATCCATGGTCTTCGCCGCCAACTTCTGGATCGACTCCCGGCTTAACACGTCCGTGGCAATCGCCAAAGCCTTGCGACCGAGCGACCGAATTTCGTCGGCGACCGAGTCCAATTCGGGCTGCGAGCGGCTGGCGACCACGACGTCGGCCCCCGCGGCGGCCAACCCCAAGGCCATCGCCTTGCCCAAGCCGCGACCACCGCCGGTAATCACGGCCACTTTTCCCGTCAAACTGAACATCTCCACACCCATTCCCGTCTCCTACTCCGGAATCAGCTTGACCAGCTGTTTCCCAAAATTTTCCCCCTTGAGCAATCCGATCAGCGCCGTCGGCGCCGAGCGCAGGCCATGGGCCACGCTCTCCCGGTACTTGATGCGGCCCGCGGCCAGATGTTCGTGCAGTTCTTTGTGTGCCAGCGGCCAGCGGTCCTTGTAGTCATTGACCACGTATCCTTGCATCTTGAGGCGGTTCAGGACGACCGAGAGCATTTTCTTCATGCCGTAGCCCTCGCCGTTGTACTGGCTGATCATGCCGCAGACGGCGATGCGGCCGAACGCGTTCATGCGCCCCAACAGCAGGTCGAAGATTTCGCCGCCGACGTTTTCGAACAGACAGTCCACGCCCCGCGGCGTCGCCGCCTTGATATCGGGCGCGAGCCTGCCGGCCTTGTAATCGACGCAGGCGTCCAGGCCCATTTCGTCGACGACGAAGCGACATTTTTCCACGCCGCCGGCGACGCCGACGACGTGGGCCCCGTGGATCTTCGCCAGTTGGGCTGCGATGCTGCCGACAGCACCGGAGGCGGCGGTGACCACCACCGTCTCACCCGCCTTGGGCTCGCAGATGTCCATCAGCCCGACCCAGGCCGTCGCTCCGGGCATGCCCAACACGCCCAGATAGGAAGACAGCGGCACCTTGCTATCGTCAACGACATGAAGATCGGCGCCGGCGGCAACGCCGTAGGTCTGCCAACCGAGATAGCCGGCCACCTTGTTGCCGGGCTTGAAGCCCGGATGATTGGAAGTCACCACCTCGCCAACCGTGTCGCCGACCATCACCTCGCCCAGGTCCATCGGCTTGGCGTAGGACTTGGCATCCGTCATGCGCCCGCGCATGTAGGGGTCGAGCGACAGGTAGTGGTTGCGCACCAGCACCTGGCCCGCGCCCGGGACTGGCAGCGGCGTCTCGACGATGCTGAAATTGCTCTCCGCCACCGGACCTTGTGGGCGGTTGGCGAGAAGAACTTGCAGATTTTTTTCGCTCATGGTGGGTGGCACTTTCAAGATGTGTGATTTCGGTCGTCAGACGGGTGCGGATTCATGAGCACTGGTACCTTATCCAAAGGGCCGGTACATCCGAGGCATCGAGTCTCGCCGTGTTGCATGGATCCAAGGCCAAGGTGCCGGACATGCCCAGATTGCCAGTTCGGCGAAGCTTCTCCAGCGCCAAATTCATGCTCAGGGATTTCGCCAGCTCTTTCAGGCCAACGCCACTAGGATCCGGCGTTCCCGGTTGCGTTTCAGCCGCCAGGGCCTCGACCAGTGTCGCTGCGACATCTGCCCCGCCCACCGGATCATTCCCCTCGATAACACGGTCGGCGCGCTGCTGCAAATCGTCCAACTCCTTGTCTCCGAGCGTGAGCAACCAATGGCCGATGACAAATCGCTCGGCCTTGTTCTGTTGCTCGGCCAAGAAACTTCTCAAACTGTCCGCATGGGTCAGCATGAGATACGCCTTGTCGTCTCGCTCACAGCAGCATCAGTTCCGGGTGGCTTAGCAGATCGGTGAGCTTTTTCGCCAGCCGCGACGCCGGCTCGCCGTCCAGAGCCCGATGATCAAAACTCACGCTGCACGGCATCAGGTCGCCCGCGACGATCTGGCCATCGGGCGCGACCACGGGTTTGCGCACCGCCGCACCGGGGCTGAAGCTCACCACCTGGGGCAGGTTCAGCAGCGTCGTGCCTACCGTCCATCCGCCCGCGTTGAGGCGCTCGGCGCTGGACAAGGTGACGGTGGCATCGGCCATGTCGGCGGCCGACAGCGTTCGCGCCCGCGCCCGCGCCACGAGGTCGCGAATATCCCGGTCGATCTGGATGAGGCCCTTGGTATCGGCGTTGCGCACCACCGGCACCACCAGGCCCGAGTCGTAGGGACCCCGGCCCGGCAGGGACACAGCGACGCCGACGTTCACCTCGTCCCAGACGATGATCTCGTCGTCGATCAGCGCCGCGTTGCAGATGGGCACCTGGCGACAGGCGAGCGCCAGCGCCCGCGTGTAGATCGCGGTCATTGATATCCGTGTTCCTATCTCCTGCTCCCGCGCGAGCATGGTCTTGCGCGCGGCAATGAGTTTGCCGACGTCGATCTCGAAGAACAGGTAGGTGTGGGGCGCGAGGCCGCTGGATTTCGCCATCCTCTCCGCGATGGTGCGGCGCATGCCGGTGACCGGGATGCGGGCTTGTTCCCGAATGCCGGTGGCGCTGCGGGGTGCAGCCGCGATCTGGGGCACGATGGTCCTCGGCGCAAACTGAACCGGCGGCGCCAGCGGGATATCCGCCGCGGCCAACAGGGGGGAAAGATCGCGCTTGACGATGCGTCCGCCCGGACCGCTGCCGCTGACTCGCGTCAAGTCAATGCCACTGGCACGCGCGATCTTGCGCGCGAGGCCCGATACGCGGATGCGCCCACTTGCGCTCGACGTCGCAACCCCGGCAGGCGGCTCTGCCGCGGCGCTCGTTGGGGCCTGCATCGGATGAGCGGAACCCGCCGACCCGCCAAGGCTGCGATATTCTTCCTCTGTGTCGGCGAACTGGGCGATCAGGCCATCAACCGGCAGCGTCGTGCCGATCGCGGCGACGATGTGCAGGATGCCGTCGTGGAGCGAAGGAATCTCCGTGACCACCTTCTCCGTCTCAACGGACACGAGCGGCTGGTCGCGCACTGCGCGCCCACCCTCGGCGATCATCCACTCGACAATGGTCCCACTCGACATTCCCATTCCAAGCTGGGGCAATACAACGTTGCGGATCATGAGTTACTCCTAGCGGCAGACTTCGCGAATCGCCGCTTCGATCCGTTCGACCGTGGGGATCACGGTCGCTTCCATGTAGCCGCCGGGGATCGGGGTATGTGGATGGCAGACCCGCTTGACCGGGGCATCAAGCAGGTCGTAGCCCTGCTCCATCACCTGGGCACAGACCTCCGCGGCAAAGCCGCCGCGCTCGTAGTCCTCGTCAACGATGACCAGGCGCGAGGTCTTCTCCAGCGACTTGAGAAGCGTCGGCAGATCGAAGGGCTCGAAGCTGCGCGGGTCCACCACCTCGACGCTGATTTCGCCAGCGAGTTTCTCAGCCACCTTGAGCGCGGTATGCACCTGCATGCCGGAGGCGAGCACGGTGACATCGCTGCCCTCGCGCTTGACGTCGGCCGAGCCCAGGGGCACCAGGTACTCCTCCTCCGGCACGTGGCCCTTGAGGCCCATCAGGCCGGTGTGCCAGAGGAAGAACACCGGATTGTTGTCGCGGATGGCGGCCTTCATCAGGCCCTTGGCGTCGTAGGGGGTGGAGGGCATGCAGACCTTGATCCCGGGATGATGGATGAGCATGCCGTAGAGCAGGGTCGAATGCTCGTTGGCGATGCGATTGCCCAGGCCACATGTGCTGACCATGACCATGGGCAGGGACTTCTGGCTGCCGTGCAGGAAGTAGTACTGGGGTGCCTGCAACAGGATCTCCGAGGCGGCGTAGTAGGAAAAACCACCGTACATGAAATCGACGATGGGGCGCATGCCCTCTTGCGCCGCCCCCATCGCCGCACCAGCCATGGCGGCTTCGGCGATCGGCGTATCGATCACCCGTTCCGGGCCGAACTCGGCGAACAGGTCCTTGGTCTGGGGAAAAGTTGGACCCCGCACGGAAACACCGAGCATCATCACCCGCTCGTCGCGGCGCATCTCCTCGACATAGGCCTCATGGACTGCCTTCCACAAGCTCATCCTGCGTTTGTCATCGCTCATCGTCGTTCCTTTAGTCTGCATACACGGCCGCCTCAAGTTCCTCAATGCTCGGTAGCGCCCTGGGGCTCGCTTCGCTGAAAGCCACCATCTCGGCCCCCTCCTTGTCGGCATCCGCCTGGATCTGCTCCGCTTGGGCCAGGGTGAGCAAGCCCTCCGCGATGAGCCGTTCGCTGGCCCGCTTGAGGGGGTCGCCAGTGGCTCGCCATTCCTGCATCAATTCCTGGTCGCGCAGCGCCGTGCCCTCGAGGTTGGGCAGGCCCACGGCGTGGCCACCCGCCCGACGCGTCTTGCACTCGACGAAAAAGGGTCCCTTGCCGGCGCGCGTATGGGCAATCGCGGCAAGGGCCGCTTCGCCGCAGGCGAAGAGATCCTCGCCGTCCACGATCATCGACGGCATGCCGTAGCCGGCAGCCAGCGCCGAGATGTCGGGACCAGGAAAGAGTTGATCAATGTTCGTGTGCTGCACCATGCCGTTGGCCTCGCACCAAAAGATCACCGGAAGCTTCCAGATGGAGGTCATCAACATGGCCTCATGGCTGCGTCCATTGCCGTAGGAACCATCGCCCGAGCAGCTCATGACGATCTGGCCGGAACGCTTGTTGCGCGCCGCCAGGCCCCAACCGACGGAAAGACCGAAGCCCGCGCCGACGTTGCCCGAGAAGCCGTGCACGTGATCATCCGGGTAGGACCAGTGATAGCTTGAGCGCCCCTTGCAGCAGCCAGCCTCCCGCCCCATGTGCTCGGCGACGTAACTGGCGACGTTGATGCCCTTGGAGATCATGTGGCCGATCCCGTGCCCGCGCGAGTGGGGGAACATAATGTCTTCCTGGCGCAGGAACGATCCGGCCGCGACCCCGGCGGCCGCGGAGATTCCCGAATCGTGATAGAAGCCTAGCAGGCTGCCCGCCTGGAGCAGGCGCACCATCAAGCGGTCCAGGGTCATTGCCCGGGTGAGGTTGCGATAAAGCAGCAGCTTCTGTTCGGCGCTCAGGCTGGCGCTGGTCAGGTGGCTGTTCTTCGATTTTGTGCTTGCAGTTTTCTGTTTCATTTGCGCCCCATGTAAAGGTCGGTGATGGATCCCTCGGCGATCTCCGCTGCCATCGCCACGGTTTCAGAAAGGCTCGGATGCGGATGCACGGCCAGGCAGAGGTCGGCCGCCAAGGCGCCCAGCTCCAGCCCGAGCACGGCCTCGGCGATCAGTTCGCCGGCGCCGACGCCGACGATGGCCGCGCCCATGAGTCTTCGGCTGCCCGGCTCGAAGAGCAGCTTGGTGAGCCCCTCGCTACGTCCCAAGGCCATGGCACGGCCGCTTGCCGCCCAGGGGAACACGGCTTTTTCGTAGGCAACGCCGGTTCGCTTCGCCTCCTGCTCGGTCAGGCCCATCCAGGCGATCTCCGGATCGGTGTAGGCGACGCAGGGAATGGCCCCGGGTTCGAATGAGGCGGCGTGACCGGCGATTACCTCCGCCGCCACCTTGCCCTGTTGGCTGGCCTTGTGCGCGAGCATCGGCTGGCCGACGATGTCGCCGACGGCGTGGATGTGCGCAACATTGCTGCGCAGCTGTTCATCGACGGGGATGAAACCATCGGCGTCCACCTCCACCCCGGCAGCATCGGCGCCAATCGACTTGCCGTTGGGCGTGCGGCCAACGGCGAGCAGCACCCGGTCGTAGGTTTGTGGCGAGGTCAGCCCGGATCCGGCGAACGTCGCCCTGAGCCCCTCGGCCAGCGGCTCGATCTGGGTCACCCTTGTTTTGAGCAGAATGGCCTCGCAACGCCCGGCCAGGCGCTTGGCCAGGGGCTGGACGACGTCCGAATCAACGCCGGGCAGCAGTTGATCGGCCATCTCGACGATGGTCACGCGCGAACCCAGGGCTTGGTAGATGGTCGCGATCTCGAGGCCGATGACGCCGCCGCCGATGACCAGCAGTCGCGCCGGGATATCCGCCAGTTCGAGTGCCGCGCTGGAATCCATGAGCCGCTTGTCGTCGTAGGGCAGGCCGGGGATGCGTGTCGGGGATGAGCCGGCGGCAATGATCGCTTGTTCGAAACGGATGCTTGTCTCGCCCTCGGGGCCATCGACGGCGAGCGTGCGCGCGGAGGAAAAGCGCCCACGCCCGTGGACCACGCTGACGTCGCGCTGGCGTGCCAGGCCCTTGAGTCCGGCGGCCAGACGTGTCACCACCATGCCCTTGCTGTCGCGTACCGCCTTGAGGTCGATCTGCGGCGGCGCGAACTTCACGCCTGGCAGTTCGGCGGCCTCGACGATCACCTTGGCCGTGTGCAGCAGGGCCTTGGAGGGGATGCAGCCGACGTGCAGGCAGACGCCGCCGAGGCTGCCGCTGGCGTCCACCAGCGCCACCCGCTTGCCGAGATCCGCGGCTCGAAACGCCGCGGCGTAACCCCCGGGCCCGCCACCAAGGATGACCACATCGACTCTCAACTCCACCGCATCGGGTCGCACATCAATCTCCTCTCGAACATTGCGCATGGCCTGGCCGTGTGTCTTGACGAACCGATGCCCGCCTCTTCCCGATCTTGCCGGCCCGGATGGATGCGATCCGCTGCATCTCGTGTTCGCGGCTCGCGCAACAGCGTCTTGTATCAGCCGCCACTTACCATGACGAACTTGCCGTCCTTGACCTTGAGGATGATCGCTGACTGTGGCGGCAGATGGTTGTCCGGCCCGTAGCTGATCGGTACACCGGCAAACACATTCTGGAAGTTCTTGACCTTCTCCAGCCCCTGCGCAAGGGTCTGAGGCGTCAGGTTACGACCGGCGTTTTTTGCTCCCTCGGCGAACAGCATGACCGCCGTATATCCTTGATTGACACCGTCCTGATACTCGTAGCCGAAGCGCGCCTTGTAGCGTTCCTTGATGGCAATGAGCGCCGGCGTCGCTTCCTGCGCCGAGTTCGGAAACTGGGTCGTGACATAGAGGCCTTCCACCGCGCGGCCACCCAGGTTGATGGTGGTCAGCGACGAAGCACCGGAAGACGCGATCAGATCCACCGGCCAGTTCAGCTTTCTCGCTTCGATCGCGGCGCCGGCAACTTCGCGCACGTTGGTGCCCAGCAAAATGATGTCGACATTGGCCACCTTGAGGCGTGCGACTTGGGATGCGAAGTCGATCTCGCCACGCTTGTGGCTGGTCTTTTCGACCAGGGTCAATCCATGTACCTTGAGCTGCTCATCCACTGCGCGAATGATGCTCTGGCCAGTCTCGTCATCTTGGTAAAGAATGCCGAAGCGACGCTTGCCAAGCACTTCGTAGGCGTACTTGACCGCGGCTTTCCACTGCACCGAGAAGGGCGAAGTTATCGCGAACTTCAATGGATGGTGCGGAACGTAAGTGGCTTCCGATGCCGCGCCGGGAAAGAGAAAGGGTATGCCTCGATCCAGTGCCAAGGGCATCGACGCGATTGAAGGAGCGGTTCCCAGGGTTGAAACGAAGGCGAATACCTTGTCCTGGGTCAGTAGTTTCTGCGTTGCCAGGATACCTTTCTTCGGGTCGTAACCGTTGTCCTCGATTTGCATGCGGATCTTGCGGCCGTTGATGCCGCCGCCCGCGTTGATTTCCTCGGTGGCAAATATCATGCCGTCGCGGAACGGAGCGCCCATCGACGAGAGCGGTCCGCTCAGATCGACATGCGAACCGAGCACGATTTCGGTGTCGGTGACCCCTTGGACTTGGCCCAGGGCTTGGCCGGCAAGCAAAACGGCGCAGGCCGCGAGCATCCCGCGTAGCGAGCCAAGCGTCTTCATCAACAGCATCGGGTATTTCATGGTCTCTTTACCTCCATTAAATGAACGGGCACACGGCATATGCCGCCAGTCGTGCGAACGCTCGACGACAGCACGGCGAAAGTTTAGGTGGATCATATGATCAAGTCAAGCGATTGAATAAAACAGTTGAATCCTACATTTAGTCTCTGTAGAATGAAACTTGATCGTCCCTGACCTTAGGAGAATGATTTGAATATGAGACTTGCGATGGCCACGGATGGCGGCAGCCTTGAAGGTGAGGCTACGCGCAAGATCCTGCTCGACACCGGCGAGCGTCTGTTTGCCATCAGAGGCGTGGTGAGCACGTCAATCCGTTCGGTCAATGACGCGGCGGGCGTTGGGGCAGCTTCCGTCCATTACCACTTCGGATCAAAAGCGCATCTATTGCGGGCGATTTTGATGCGCCGAGGTGATGTGGTGGTCGCGGCCATCGAGGAGCGGGCGAGGGCGCTATTGGCGCAGCCGGAGCCGCCTTCGGTTCTGGATGTGGTTCGCGCCACGTACGACGCCCATTGCCAGCTGATTCAAGAGGAGCCGGAAGGCGGAGGGTATTGGGAGCAAATCATCGGTCAATTGAATCTTGCCGACGATCCCTTGATTCCGGATTTGTTCGGTCAGCTCACCAAGCAGCTGATTAAAGTTCTCCTGCGTTGCTATCCTCAAGTCAAGCCGGCGATTCTCAGACAGTACTGGTTTATTGCCAGTTTCTCCCTGATCAACCTGCTAGGCGTCTATGTCAATCGGAGCCGCGATGAGAAAGGACAGGGCGCCAAGGTGACGCCGGAATTCGCGCAGGGTGTGCTGGAGTTCGTGGCTACCGGTCTGGAGGGAGCGCTGCGATCTCACATTCGAGGCCTCGCGCCATGAGCGCCCGGCTGCAGCACAGGATCGCGGTGGTGACCGGAGCCGCAAGAGGCATCGGTCGATCGATCGCGGAGCGTCTCGCCGCCGAGGGCGCGCGGGTTGCTTGCCTCGACATCCGCGCCGACCTCCTCGAACCCGCCGTGGGCGAGATGCGCAAGGGCGGACTCGACGCCCACGCCTACCTGGTGGATGTTGGAAAGCGTGACGAGGTACACGCCGCGATGCAGCGCATAGAGGCCGATCTTGGCGACCCGGTGTCGATCCTGGTCAACAACGCGCTGTGGGTCCGTTATCAGGCGATCGAGGACATCGACGAAGCGACACTGGACCGCATATTCGCGGTTGGCCTGAAGGGCTACATCTGGCCGACGCAGGCCGCCGCGGTGCAGATGAAGCGCCACGGCTCGGGCGCGGTGATCAATATCAGTTCCCAGGCGGCGTTGGTGGCTTTCGAAAAGGCGATTGGCTATTGCTCGCTGAAGGCGGCGGTGGGCGGTTTCACGCGCGCCGCGGCGATGGATCTCGGCCCGCACGGCATAAGGGTGAATGCAATTGCGCCCGGCATGATCGAGACCCCGGCATCGCTGGGAAAGTTCGATCAAGCGTCCCTGCTCGCCAGGGCCAGGGTGATTCCCTCGCGCCGCATGGGTCAGCCGTCGGAGATCGCCTCGGTCGTGGCGTTCCTCGCCTCTGATGAGGCAAGCTACATCAATGGCGCCATGTTGACGGCCGATGGCGGCGCGACCATCGCCGGCACCTAGCGTTGGCGGATGTCCATCATGACCTTGATCGCCTCGTCAACCTTTGCCTGGGTCTTGAAGGCGATGGCCAGTTGTTCGAGTGGAAAGCGGTGGCTGATCAGCGGCGTGAGATTGACGCTGCCGCTGGCCATGAGCTCGATGGCCTCGGCAAACTCGGCTGCGCTGTAGGCGAAGGAGGGAAGGATGGAGACTTGCCTTATCTGTAGGTCGCCGAGATGAACAGGAATGGGTTTGCCGTAGCTGGCCACCACGACCATCTTGCCGCCGGAGCGCAAGGACGTGAGCCCGCTCGCGAAGGCGGCCGCGGCCCCTGCGCAATCGAAGACGATGTCGGCACTGCCGGCGGTCTCGCCGGTGAACAGCCGCCTGCCGGCACCGAAGTTGCTGCTGATGCAGTCCTCAACCTTGCTCTCGGCCGGATTCGCCGCCACGGTCGCGCCCATGGTTCGCGCCAGCGCCAGGCGCGCCGGGCTCATATCGAAGACGACTATATTGCGCACCTGGCGCGCCTTGAGGGCGGCCAGCACTGTCAGACCGATGGTGCCGGCGCCAAAGATGGCCACCTTGTCCTCTGGACCGGGTGCGGCGAGGTTCACCGCATGCAGTCCGACGGAGAGAGGTTCGACCAGGGCCCCTGCCTCATCGGAAATACTGTCCGGGAGGATGAATATGTTTCTCCCAGGCTTCGGATTGCGGATCAGGATGAAGCGCGAAAAGGCGCCCGACGCCGAGCCCAGGCCAACACGCGTCAGGATCGGATTGACGGTGACGCGACTTCCAATCGGCAGGCCGCTGACGTTCTCACCGTGCTTGGTGATTCTGCCCGAGAACTCGTGGCCGAGGATGGAACCCGGGGGCAGCGTGCCGTCGTCGCAGATATGCAGGTCGCTGCCGCAGATGCCACAGGCTGCAACTTCGATCAGCACGTCGTCCGGTCCGACCTCGGGGATCGGCAGCTCGGCGATTTCGATATGTGCCGGCCCCCGCAGTATGCCAGCGGTCTGAGTGTTCATGCCTTCGTCCTCGCAAATTGTAGGAATGCCATTTTCGTACCAGCCGAGCTTGTCCGCATCGTCGGAATCGACAGTTCGGTTACAGCCGGCACGTGGGGCCGCCATGCAATGAATTCATGCGGGACGAGGCCGCCCAACACTGAAGAATGGGTGGGAGGTTTTATGTCACCAAGATCGGAAAGCATGAAATGAAGAAGCAAACAAAGAAGACCGATTCGGCCGCTGCGCCTGGGCCGGCGCTGACACAAGAGCTCCTCGAATCAATGTTCTATCGGATGGCGTTGGCGCGACACCTCGACACGATCATGGCGCGCCATACCAAGGAACAGCGCTTCGATGGCTTTTGGCACTCGGGCGAAGGCCAGGAGGCCGCCTCGATAGGAGCGACGGCGGCGCTGCGGCCGGACGACTACGTTTTCTACCAGGGCCGCGGAGCCGGCTGGGCGATTGGAAAGGGAATGGCGCCGGCGGGAATCTTCGGCGACCTCCTGGGCCGGGTGACCGGCGCCACCGGCGGCAAGGGCGCGGGCAGTCCGCACTGGTGCGATCCTGCCATCGGTGTCATGGGCGACGGGGCAACCTTGGGCAGTGTCTATCCGGTCGCGGCTGGCGCGGCATTGGCCGCGCAACTGAGAGGCACGGGGCAGGTAGCCGTCGCCGATTTCGGTGATGGCGCGTCGGCGCGCGGCACCTTCCATGAGACCATGGTTTCGGCGGCGGCCTGGAAGCTGCCGCTCATCTATTTTTGCGAGAACAACGGCCTCATCGTTTCAATGCGCTTGGCTGAAGTGGCTCCGACAGAGAACATTGCCGACTACGCGCGCGGATATGGCATCCCGGGCGTTATCGTCGACGGTCAGGATGCCGTCGCGGTATTTCGGGTGATGCAGGAAGCGGTTGATCGGGCGCGAGCGGGCAAGGGTCCTACATTGATCGAAGCCAAGGTGGTGCGCGTTCGCGGTCATTACGACGGCGATCCGCAGCAATACCGAAGGCCTGACGATCCCGACCTCGTCGGCTACCGCGACCCGGTTGAACTGCTGCGCTCGCATCTGCCCGACAAGGTCGCGCAAAGCCTGCAAGCGCGCGCTCAACAGGAGATTCAGCAAGTCTATGAGGCGGCCTGCGCGGCTCCCGTGGCTGATCTCTCCATCATCTGGAAGGACGTCTACGCATGAGCACCGACAGCGAAACCAAGATTCTTACTTACGGCGCGGCGATGCTCCACGCCATCGCCGAGGAAATGCGCTTGGACAAGGACGTATTCCTCATGGGTCAAATGGTCAATGGTGGGGGGCGGTTCAAGGCGGAGCTTGGCCTGGCCGAGGAGTTCGGTGACGCGCGCGTTCGCAACACCAACATCAACGAGGCATTCATGGCGGGTTGCACCGTCGGCGCCGCAATCGCCGGGATGAAGCCCATCGTCAACATGCGGTACGGCGATTTCGCGCTCATCGCCGCCGATGAGATCTACCACAAGCTCGCGAAGTGGCGCTACATGCACGGGGGCCAATTCGTCTTGTCCGCCGTCGTGATCCTTCCCTACGGTTCGTCGGGAGGCGCAGGCCCGGAGCACTCCAGTAGCCTTGAAGTCTTTGGCATGCACTTCCCCGGACTGAAAGTGGTCATGCCTTCCACGCCGGCCGATGCCAAGGGCCTCATGAAGACGGCGATCCGCGACCCCAATCCCGTCCTGTTTCACCCCGTCAGCGCGCTCGCGTTCACGCGCGGTCCGGTGCCGACCCAAGCTGAATTCCTGATCCCCTTCGGACAGGCTGCCGTGCGCCGAAGCGGAACATCAATCACGGTTGTGACCTACGGCTCCATGGTGCAGCCCAGCCTGGATGCGGCAACGCACCTCGCTGCCGAAGGCATCGAGCTGGAGGTCATTGATCTGCGCACCCTCGTACCGCTCGATTGGGAAGCGATCATGTCCTCGGTTCGCAAGACCCATCGGGCGATGGTTGTTCATGAAGCCGTGCGCACCGCCGGCCCCGGCGCGGAGATTGCCGCCAGAATCCAGGAGGAGGTGTTCTTCGATCTGGAAGCTCCGGTTTCGCGTGTCGCCGGCAAGGACACGATCAAGCCGCAAACGGTGCGTCTGGAGGCGCATTGCATTCCGTCGGCCAGCGACATCGAGCAGGCCGCGCGGCAGCTCATGGCGATTTGAAACCAAGCCTGACGGGGAGATATCCTTGAAAGTGAATACTGCAACGGTTTTGACCGAGGTTCGGATCCCCTTCATGGGGTCCGTCGAAAACGCCACCATTTTGAAGTGGGTGGCTGAAATCGGTTCGGCCATCGAGCTGAACGACGCCTTGTGCGAGATCGAGACCGACAAGACGGTCATGGAAGTCGAGTCGCCGAGCGCGGGACGGCTGGTCAAGCAACTCGTGGAGGGCGGCGCCGAACTCAAGGTCGGCGCGCTGATCGCCTATCTTGCCAACACTGATGCGACCAGCGAGGGCATTTCCAGCGCCTTGCGAGCGTTGGGATTGGCGGATGAACCCGCCCAAGCCGGGACGCGCATGGCGGTGAGCGACCCCGGGGCTGCGGTGGCCGCCGGCGACGCCAGGCCGATCGAACTCGCGACCAAATTGGACGGCGCCAGCGTGCCGGCGAGAATTTCCCCCTATGCGCGCCGCTTGGTAAAGGAACACGGCCTCAGTCTCGATGACGTCTCGGGGAACGTGCCTAGCGGCCGCGTGACCGGCGACGACGTGTTGCGCCACGTCGCAAATAGGAAGACGGCAAGCGAAGAACCGGCAAGACTGGCCTCGGTCGCGTCGAATGCGGACAAGGAGGGCACCATCGAGTCGATCCAGGTGGCAACCGCGATCACCGCGGGCCAAACTTTGCCCGGCTACGAAGGGGTGCCCTTCACCTTGATACCTCACACGTCCCGGCGCCGCGCCATCGCGCGCCGCTTGGTCGAGATTGCCAGGACCGCTCCGCATCTGACCGCCGATGTCCAGGTCGATCTGATTCGCATGCTGGACTCCAGAGTCGCATTCAACGAACGGCGCACCCGGAACGGCCAGGCAACGGTGTCGGTGCTCGCGTTCTTCGTCAGCGCAGCTTGCGCGGCGTTGAAGGCCCATCCACAGCTGAACGCCACCTACAGCGACGAGGGGCTGACGGTATGGAAGAGGATCAACCTCGGTGTTGCGGTCGACACACCAGACGGCTTGGTCGTGCCGGTCATCCGCGACGCCGGCTCGCTGTCGGTATCCGAGATCGCCGAGGCGATCACCGCCATGTCCATTCGGGCACGGGACGGCAAGCTCAGACCAGAGGACATGGATGGAGGAACTTTCACGATTTCCAACCCGGGATCGATCGGCCCCGTATTGCGGGCCGAGGCGATCTTGAACGGGCCGCAGGTTGCGTTACTCGGGTTCCCGGCCATTCAGCAAACACCGATTGCCGTTGCCGACGCTGGCGGCACCCTACGCGTTGAAATCCGTCCCGTCATGCGGCCCTCGCTGACCTTCGATCACAGGGCGCTGGATGGCGCCGCGGCGGTGCGTTATCTGACAGATTTCAAGAATCGGCTCGAGACCATGGTTTTCGACTGGTGAGTAGCCAGCTTCAAAAATATTTGAGGTGGATACTCTATACAAAGCGTTTTCTACAACCAACGAATGGAGACAAGAGCATGAAATTCGATTCAACGTTCAAAAGCCTGGGTAGGATCCTGCGCGCGGCGCTGCTGGTCGGCACCGCGAGTGTCGCCGGCGCGGCGCTGGCACAGGAGGTGGGCGCTGGCCAGGGGGTCAGCGACACCGAGATCGTGCTGGGACAGGTCACCGACCTGAGTGGGCCGGTGGCATCGGTCGGCGTTCCGTCGCGAGACGGGATGATCTTCGCGGTGGAAGAAATCAACGCCGCGGGGGGAATCCACGGACGAAAGCTGCGGCTCATCACCGAGGATTCGGCGATGGATCCGAAGAAGGGCGTGCTCGTGACCCAGAAGCTGCTGGTGCAGGACAAGGTGTTTGCCATCATCGGCACCCTCGGCTCGGCGGTGACCCAGGCGACACTGCCCCTGGCGCTCGAGCGCAGCGTGCCAATGCTGTTCCCCATGGCGGCGACCAACGCCACCTACCTGCCTCACCATCCGCTCAAATTCGCCATGCAGCCGCTGTCCTATGAGCACATGCGGGTCGCCGTGAGATTCTCGCATGACAAACTCGCCAAGCGCCGCTTCGCCATCTTCTACCAGGATGACGAAATGGGACAGAGCGCCGTGCGCGCGGCGGAAGAACAGTTGAAGCAACACGGCCTGAACCTGGTCGAGCGGACGTCGCACAAACGCGGAGAAACCAATTTTTCGGCGCAGATCGCCCGCCTCAAGGCCGCCAACCCGGACATCGTGCTGCTCGGCCTCAATCCGCGCGAGATGGCCGCGGCGGAGATCGAGGCCAAGGCGCAAGCCTGGCCGGTTGACATGATCGTGTATACGGGAACGACGACCACGGTCATCAACCTCGGCGGCCCGGCGGTGGAGGGCCTCTACGGCACGACCCAGTTTGTGAATTCGGCGCAAGAGCTCACACCGGCCTATCTGGCGCTGGCCAGCCGCTTCAAGGCGCGCTTTGGGCATGACATCCAGGACGGGGCCAACTACGGTTACACGGTCGTCATGATGTTTGCCGAGGGCGCGAAGAACGCCGGACGCGAGCTGACGCCGCTGAGCTTCTCCCGGGGTCTGGAAAGACTCAAGAACTTCAGGACGCCCTTTGACGCGCCACCCGTCTCGTACGCGCCCAACGACCATGCACCGCCGCGCGATGCGATGGTGTTGCAGGTCCAGGGCGGCAAGTGGAAGATCGTCGCGGGGCCTGTGACGGCCTATTGAGGCGGCCGCGGCGTTAGCCACCGACTTCGCGTCATCCTGACCCGCACCTGGCCGCAATGAATCATAGGGAGTAGCACGAATGCAACAGGCTTACAGCAAACTCGATTTGACCGGCCGCGTCATCATCGTCACCGGCGGCGGTAGCGGCATCGGCCAGGAGACCGCGAAACTGCTCGCCGCGCGCGGCGCCGCGGTGGCGGTGGCCGACGTCAATGACACCGGCGGCGAACAGACCGTGGCGGCGATAAGCGCCGCCGGCGGTAGGGCGATCTACGTGCGCACCGACGTCTCCAGGGAAGCCGAGGTCGAGGCCCTGGTCGCCGCGACCGTGAAACGCCTGGGCGGACTGCACGGCGGCTTCAACAACGCCGGCATCTTCCGCAAGGACGGCGGGCTGGGCCGGCTCAGCCTGGACAACTGGCAGAGCGTCATCGACATCAATCTGACCGGCGTCTTCCTCTGCGTCAAACACCAGATTGCCTACATGATTGCCAACGGCGGCGGCTCGATCGTCAACACCGCTTCGGGAGCGGGCCTGGTCGGGACGCCCGGGGCAGGCGCCTATTGCGCCAGCAAGCACGGGGTGGTCGGTCTGACCCGCGCCGCCTCGGCCGAATATTCGGCGCGCGGCGTGCGGGTCAACGCCATCGCACCGGGGATGATAGAGACGCCGATGATAGATCCGTCGCGCCTGGATGCCGCTGCTCGGGAGGGTCTCAACCGGGCGCACCCCATCGGGCGCATGGGCCAGGCCGGCGAGATCGCCGAAGCCGCAGCCTGGCTGCTGTCGGAGGCCTCGTCTTACGTGACCGGGACCGTCGTTCCGGTCGATGGCGGCTATACCTCCATATGATGGAAGTCTGGCAACCATCAATTCCTCACGCCGGCAAGATCTGCCCCAGCCTCTAGCCGACTTGGTCGCGCTTCAGGGCGAAGTGTGATCGCTTGGGCTGGATGTCCAGCGCGACAGCCCAATCCAGCTCCGTTGCTTGGCCGGAAAATTGTCCGTTGAGATGACCCCGCGCGAAGCGTTTGAACAGATACTTGCAGCGGAATGCAGGTTTTTTTGCATGTTGAGGCGCGTCCTGGAGACGTAACCTTTTGGAGAAGGCGATGAAACGATTGACGGGCAAGCGGGCGATCATCACCGGCGCGGGTAGCGGCATCGGGCGGGCCAGTGCCTTGCGTTTTGCCGAGGACGGCGCGCAAGTCCTGGTGGTGGGGCGGACTGCCGCCAAGGTGGACGAAACCGCCGCCATGGTGCGGGCGGCGGGCGGTATCGCGATTGCCATGGCGCTTGATGCCGCCGTGGAATCCAATGTCGAGGCCATGGTCGCGCGTTGCATTTCCGAGTTGGGTGGGCTGGAGGTGTTCTTTGCCAATGCCGCCACCTGGGTGGGCAATGTCAGTATGTTTGACCAGACCGTTGAGCAGTGGCAGGAAGTGCTGCGTGTCAATCTCATTGGCTCGTTTCTCGCCGCCAAGCACGCCGGCCGGCATATGCGGGCGCAGGGAGCCGGCTCCATCATTTTCACGTCCTCGGTGGCTTCCTTGCGCGCCAATGCTGGCGATGCGGCCTACAGCGCCAGCAAGGCGGGCGTCAACAATCTCGCGCAGCTGGCCGCCAACGAGCTTTATGGCAGCGGCGTGCGAGTCAATGCCATTCTTCCCGGCCTGATCGAGACCGAGGGGACGCAGGTTCTTTTTGACGCGGCACGCGCACGCGGCGTCGAGTCCAAGATCGGTCGGGTCAATCCCCTGAAGCGCGCCGGCAGGCCCGAGGAAATTGCAGCGATGGCCGCATTTCTGGCCAGCGACGATGCCTCTTACGTTAATGGCCAGGCGTTCGCGGTCGATGGCGGCGTGTCGAGCACGCACCCCTTTGGCCGACTGGCGTAGCCTGCCCAAGGCCAGGCGTTATTAACGGTCGCGGTTCGCAAATCAAGGAGAGCCTAAATGTTGAAAGTCACATGCCAGGAGTTGGCCGAAATGATAGGCCAGACCATAGGCCCCTCGGAGTGGATGGAAATCACCCAGGACATGGTCGATCAGTATGGCCATGCGGTGAAGGATCTGAATTGGATCCATGTCGATGTTGATCGCGCGACGAAAGCCTTTGGCGGCACCATCGTCTATGGCTTGCTGACGCTGTCGCTGGTGCCAGCGCTGTCGCAAACCCTGTTGGATATCGTGGATAGCGGCGCCGACCTCAATTACGGCATGGACAAGCTGCGCTTTCTCTCCGTGGTTCATGGCGGTGATCGGGTGCGGCTGTCGATCCGCATTCTGGGCCTGGAACCGCGTGGCGAGGGATTGCTGCTGAGGAGCGAGTATGTGGTCGAGGTGGAAGGCCGCGACAAGCCGGCATTGGTTGCGGATTGGTTGTTCCTGCTTTTTCCGAAGGAAGAATCGCTGGCGCGTCAGGCCGGTCTGGCAATTGACAAGGCGGCCTGACGAGGACAAATGATTTTCGTCTTTCGGGGCTGGGCGGTGAACTGTAAACGCCCCGAGTGACTCACAAACTGAAGCCCCGCCCGGGGATACTGCTGGCAACGCTCACGGCATGGATATGAGCGACGAGGATGAAACATGTACCAGACCATTGAATTGGAACGCGCCAAGGGCTACGCGCTCATTACCTTCAACCGCCCGGAAAGGCTCAACGCGCTGACCCCGCAACTGATTGATGAGTTCGTTCACGCGCTGGGCGCGCTCGATGCCGACGCCGAGATTCAGGCCGTGATCATCACCGGCAAAGGGCGCGCCTTTTGCTCGGGGCTGGATGTGGATATCCTGATGGCGAGCGGCGATCAACCGTTCAGGGACCGCAATCCGGCGGCGGCGATCAGCAATTTTCGTGGCGCGGTGATTGCTGCCATCAATGGCGCGGCCGCAACGGGCGGTTTTGAAATGACCGTCGCCTGCGACATCATCCTCGCCGCCGAAAGCGCGCGCTTCGTCGATACCCACTCGCGGATTGGACTGGTCCCGGGATGGGGCCTGTCCGCCCGCCTGCAACGCGCCATCGGCATCTATCGGGCCAAGGAGCTGGAAATGACGGGCCGCCCGCTGTTTGCCCGCGAGGCCGAGGCCTGGGGGCTGGTGAACCGCGTGCTGCCCGACCGCGAGTTGCTGCCAGCGGCGCGCGCGATGGCGGAAATGATCGCCGCTGGCGCGCCTGGTATCGTCGCACCGACGAAGGCCCTTATTGACGGGGGCAGCCGCTTGCCCCTCGGGGAAGCATTGAAGTTTGAACAAGATTTCGCCGAGCAGCGCAATCTGACCGTCGAACCGGACCAGATACTGGTTGGCAACGTGGGTAGCCGCGGCCGCCGCTAGCGCTGTGTCGCCCACTGATTTAGGAAAAGACCATGAAGCAATTGAGTGAGAGCGATACCCTGCCAGCGAACGGCACGTCCAACTCCGTGAAAATGCAAGGAAGCAAACCAATGACCACAGTCTCCGACGCCATTCGCGGCCGCCATTCGGTGCGCGCATTTTTGCCGAACGAAGTGCCCGAGGCCGCGCTGCGCGAAGTGTTCGAGCTGGCGCAGTGGGCGCCCTCGAATTGCAACGTCCAGCCCTGGTTCCCGCATGTCGTTTCCGGCCCCCGTTGCGAAGCGCTGCGCCACAAGCTCTCCGCCGCCGGTCGGGTGCCCGAGAACATGCAGTTCGATTGGCCCGCCGACGGAAACCACGGGGATCACGAAGGTAATCAGAAACTTCGACAGCATGCCGCCGCGGCGCGACTGTATGGGGCCATGGGCGTGGCGCGACACGATCTGGTGGCGCGTCAGGATGCCATGCTGCGCAACTACGCTTTTTTCGACGCGCCGCACGCGGTCTTCATCTTCATGGCCAGACCATTTGATTGGCGCGGCATCACCGACTGCGGCATTTATGCCCAGACGCTGATGCTGGCCATGTGGGAGAAAGGCATCGCGACCTGTGCCCAGGGCGCTCTGGCGGCGCATCCGCATATCGTGCGAGAGTATCTGGGCGTCCCAAAGGAGCATCGTCTGCTGCTGGGCATATCCTTCGGTTACGAGGACAAGGCGGCCATCGTCAATAGCGTGGAGGTCGGACGCGAGCAGCTCCACCATGCGGTTCAATTCCATCGATGACGATCTCAAAGGTTCACCGCAACCCCTGCGCCTCAGCGCAGGTGACCGCGGCGTCAGTCAGGGCAAATAGTGTCCATGGGACGACATGAAAAATGCGAGGTGCGCTGACACCGAAAAATTGAGCATGCCGCGTTTCTTTAAGGAAGAATGATGGACGCACAGGACACTCTGCCAAGATTAGTCTACCGGCGGGCACTCAGCACACCGGACCAGATCGCGTTGACTTCTGTCGGGCAGGGATCGGTGACCTGGCGGGAGGTGTGGGAAAATTCCCGGCGCTGGGCCGGCTGGCTCGAGGACAATGGCGTGGTGTCTGGCGACCGCGTTGTCACGCTGGTGCCGCAATCCCTCGAAGCTGCCTATGTGTGGATGGGTTGCTGCCTTATCGGGGCAGTCGAGGCTTCGATCAACTACGAGTTTCGCGGCGAATGGCTGCGCCACGCGATACAGGTCTCGTCGGCGAAAGTGATCGTGCTGTCAACGCGGTTTCTCGACCAGTTGCTCCCCGTGCTTGAGGGATCCGCGATCGAAAAAATTTTGCTGTACGATGGTGCCGCCGCAGAGATGGCGCTTGCGGCCAAGGTCCAGGTTGTCAGCACGCCACCCGCGGCCGCAAGGATGGCTGGGGGTGATGCGGAACCGAATGTCTTTGCGCACGACATTGGCTGCATCCTCTATACCTCTGGAACGACGGGCGCTTCCAAGGCGGTGCAACTGCCTTGGGCATTGCTGGACGCGACTTGGCGGGTTCCTACGTCGCTGGTCGGTGCGGAACCCCAAGTCTATTATTTCCCGTATTCGATGCATCACGCGTCCGGACGCGGTGCTCTCTATTGTGCTGCCCTGACCGGCGGTCGCTCCGTGACCAGGGAGATATTTTCCACCTCATCTTTTTGGGATGATATTCGCCAGCACGGGTGTACCTACACCGGGCTCTTTGGCGCGCCGGCCCGCTTTCTCATCGACCTTCCCGAGCGAGCGGACGACACCGACAACCCCTTGAAGCTGGTTTGCGTGTTGCCGCTGTTGCCCCAGATCGACAGCGTCAAGCGTCGATTCGGTGTCGAGGTCTATAGCGTCTATGGCATGACGGAAATCGGGAACCCCTTTGTTGTGCGCCCGAACGAAGCCATTTCCGCAAATGCCGGCAGTTGTGGCCGGCCGGTCGCCGGGGTAGAGGCGAGGCTGGTGGACGCGCATGATTATCCGGTGCCCTTGGGGAGCCCCGGGGAACTGGTCCTCAGGAGCACTGACCCGTGGCGCTTTACCTGCGGTTACGAGGGAGCGCCCGAAGCCACTGCCAAAGCTTGGCGCAACGGCTGGTTCCATACCGGCGACATTTTCCGTGTCGATGCAAAGGGTAACTACTATTACCTGGATCGCTCCAAGGACATGATACGCAGACGCGGGGAAAACATCTCGTCGGCAGAACTGGAGGCCGCCGTGTTGACGCACCCCTGCATCGCGGAGGTTGCGGCGCTCGGTGTTGCATCCACGTTCGCGGATGAAGAGGTGTTGATTGCTGTTGTTGCCAGGGCAGGGCAGCGCATCAATCCGCCGGAACTGATCTCCTATTTGAAGGATATTGTGCCGCGCTTTGCAGTGCCGCGCTACGTCAGGGTCCTGGACGCCTTGCCCAAGACCCCTGTGACGCAGCGGGTGCAAAAGCAGGCGCTGCGCACACAGGCAGTCACCCCCGACACCTGGGATCGACTGTCGGCCGGCGCGACCACCGTGAATCCGCAAACATGATTTGACAGAGGGGCGGGCGGACCTGCGGTGATTCCGGGGGGTCTATCTTTGAAACGGAAAAAGTATGAGCAAAGCATTTCCCACTTCGATTGATGCCGTCGATGTGCCGTGGCTGTCAGCGGTCCTGACAGCGAACGGGACGATTTCTGGGGGAGACCGTCTGCTGGCATTCGACGCCAAACCTTTGGGCGAAGGTTTTGGTCAGACTGGAGTCGCGTTGAGGCTCGGCCTGAGCTATGCGCAATCCGGGGGGGCGAGAGCGGGGCCGGCCAGTCTCATTGCCAAGTTTGCGACCAGCGATGACACACGTCGCAAGGCGTCCACGGCAATGGGGCTGTACCAACGCGAGGTCGATTTCTACCTCCATCGTGCCAGTACCATCAAGGTCCGGTCGCCCCGCTGCTATTTTGCCGACAGCAGGGATGAAGGCGAGCATTTCGCCTTGCTGCTGGAGGATTTTCCGGTGCATCGGCCCGGTGATGAAACCGTGGGCTGCACCGTTGACGATGCGCGTCTGGCCGTGCCCCAGATGGCGCGTTTGCACGGGCCTTACTGGAACGCCACGCAGTTGAAGGATAGGGTGGCCTCCGCGCTGCCATCCCGTGAAGCGTTTGCCAATGCCTGGGACGAAATGCAGGGCCGTTTTGGCGAATATCTGCCCCCGGCATTCGTGGCCGCGCGCGATGCCTATCTGGAGGCCATACCGGCCTTGCAGGCCTGGATCAATGCCGAGACCCACACGCTGATCCATGGCGATTTTCGGCTCGACAACTTGCTTTTCGGACCGCGCGGCGCCCTTGATGCGATTGTGGTCCTCGATTGGCAGGCCGTTCGCGCGGCCAAGGGCATGCAGGACTTCGCTTACCTTATCAGTCACAGCATGAATGTTGAAGAGCGGCGAACGCATGAGCGGGACTTGCTGCGTCTCTATATCGAGGCGCTGCGCGAGGAGGGCGTCAGCTACGACCTGGACACGGCGCTGGACGACTACCGGCGGGCCATGCTCTACCTGTTTTGTTATGTCCTCTACATCACGGGCATCAACATCAATACCCACGAGCGCGCCCTGCGCCGCAAGAAGGCCTTGATCGCGCGGGCATCCACCGCCATTCTGGATTGGGATGCACTGGCGCTATTGCCGCGGTTCGCCTGACGAAATCATCGCTGCCCAACCCCGAGGAGAAGATGCCGTGCTGAAGCCATCTGATGAATTTCGTCACGAACGCACTGCGGAGCCAAATTGGCAGGAAAACTATGTCTGGCATGCGTGGGACCCGGTCCGGCGCTCGGGCTGGTATTTCCATCTGGGCCACATACCGGATCATGGCCTGGTCGATGTGCGCGCGCTCGTCATTGTCAACGGAGTTGTGACCTCGGCGGTGACGCAATCGGCGGGGACCGACTGTCTCGCCGCGCCCGGGCTGGATGCCAATTTCATCACGCCCTTTGAGCGAATCAGGATGCGCTATGACGGCAAGGGCGCGCGCGGACCGAATGAGGCCGGCTGGTACGGGCTCAGGCCGGGAGATATCGATTTCGGCTTTGAAATCGAATTGAATACCGACCATCCGGTCGTCAATTGGGCTCCGCATTTCAAGGCGGCCGGCTGGGGTCGCGTCGATGGCAGCGATGCCGTACTGCCCGGCCAAACCGAGCCCTTGGCCGGAGCCGATCCCGGCGACCACTACGAGATGGGCGCCCGCTGGAAAGGTCGCGTCTGGAGCGGCGCTGAGACCGTCGAGGCCGAAGGTTTGCTGGTGCGAGATCACAGTTGGGGACCGCGCGGCTGGAGCGTCCGTGAAAGTTTCTGGGCTCCGATCACCCTCGACGGCGGTCGTACCTTCATTTCCACCTGCAGCGGGCTATGGGATGACTGGAAGGGATTTTCGATCCATGCCGACGCGCGCGGGGTGGTCAATGTCGTGCCTGAGGTTTGGGTGCGCACTGCTGGACCGGTGGTTCCACGCCAGTTCCGCTACGTCGATCTTCTGCGCCGTGGCGAGGGCCTGTGCGAACAGTATCGGTTTGATGCCGGCATTCACTTGCCGATGATGCGGCACAACAGCTTCATTGAAAACCCAGACGACCGCTTTGGCTTTTCGCATATCTACGCCACGGTTTCGGGCAAGGGCCACGGCGATGGTTTTGGCACGGTCCAGACCCAGCCCACCGAACGGCAGGTCGCGATGGGTTTGGCGAAGCCCCTGGTTCCGGGCTGGTAGAGCGGGCCAGCGTGCCCGGCGCCGCTCTTGCTCTTCACTGAAACCTCACTCAAAGACCCTGTTTCAATAGGTCATGGGTGCGGTGATGATCTTCCACTTTCCGCCAACAACCTGCATGACAATGGCGTCATGGGGCGGGGAATGATCGGTGGACGTGTAGGTGATGGGCGAAGCACCGAAGACCGTCTTGAAGTTCTGGACCTTTTCCAGTCCCTGGGACAGTGAAAGCGGAGTCAGGTTGCGCCCGGCGTTCTTCGCCCCCTCGGCGAACAGCATCATGCTGACGTAGCCGAAGTTGACCCCGTCCTGGATGTCGCGTCCGAAGCGTGTCTTGAAGCGCTCGGCCAAGGCGAGATATCCCGGCGTCAGTTCCTGTGCCGTGTTCACGAACTGGGTGGTGCCGCGCAGCCCTTCAACGGCGGCGCCGCCCAGGTCAATGACAATCTTGTTCAGTCCGGTATAGGTGAGCAAATCCACCGGCCAGCTTTGCGCCCTGGACTCGATCGCGATGGCCGCCGTCTCGCGGGGATTGGTTCCCAACAGCAAGATGTCGACATTCGCGGACTTGATGCGTGCCACCTGCGACGCAAAATTGGTATCGCCTCGCTTGTGCGTGGTTTTTTCGATCAGGGTCAGACCATGGACCTTCAGCTGCGCTTCTGCCGCACGCAGCGCGCTCTGCCCGGTCTCGTCATCCTGGTAGATGATGCCCATGCGTCGCTTGCCGAGCTGCTCGTAGGCATACTTCACCGCCACGCGCATGCTGTCGGAAGCCACCGACAGGAGCGCGAACTTGAGCGGATGATGAGGCAAGTAGGTGATGTCGCCCGACGCCATCGGAAACAGCATCGGCACATTGCGTTCAAGCGACAGAGGCAGGGTCGCTTGCATCACCGCGGAGCCAAAGGTTCCCACCAGCGCGAACACCTTGTCCTGGCTCAGCAGCTTCTGCGTGACCAGCACCCCCTTCTTCGGGTCGTAGCTCGAGTCCTCGACCAGCAGCCTGATCTTGCGTCCATGGATGCCGCCCCCGGCGTTGATTTCCTCGGCTGCCAGAATCATGCCGTCGCGCTGCGGCCCACCAATTGATGCCACCGGACCACTGAGATCGGAGACCGACCCGATCAGGATCTCGGTGTCCGACACCCCCTGGCCCGCGCCCACGGCCTGGGCTTGGGCCCCAAATGCGATCCCCAGGGTGCTGGCCAGCAGCGAGCAGCGCAGAACCCGGCCAACTCTCTTGAAAATAAAATCCAAATTCATCATGTAGTCTCCTAATGGCGTTAATTTCACTCAAGCTTCAGCCGTCAAGCCGGTGGTCAAAAACTTGATTGCTGAACCGATAGAGTCATCGTTGTGCCGTCGGATTCATGGAGTTTCCGACCGCCAGCAGAAACTACTCCATTGTTCTCGGGAAGGCAATCGGTGCTTTCACTGGCAGTCACTCCATCCCGTGTCGCTGGACTTTGTGCTTGGCTTGGCAAAGTGCGCCCAGCGCGGAGAATATCGTCCGATGAGATGACCCGGTACAAGTGACTCTCCTCTAGACTGCCAGGCTGAACACTCATATTTTTTTAACCAAGGTCCGAGGTATCGCACCGGTAAGCAGGAGGTGCCTCATGGACCGTAATAGGAAGCACAAGACTATGTCCACAGCCAGAAGACTGGAAAACCGCGTGGCCGTCGTCACCGGCGCGGCCAGGGGAATTGGCCGCGCGATCGCGGAGCGGTTCGCGATGGAGGGCGCACGCGTCGCTTGCCTGGATGTCAGCGCGAAGCGCATCGAGGCGGCGGCAACGGAGATGCGTGCCGCGGCGTTTGACGTCCATCCCTACGCGGTCGATGTCGGTCGGCGCGACGACGTTCATGCCGTGATGCAGCGCATCGAAGCCGAGCTCGGTGGCCCGGTGAGCATCTTGGTTAACAACGCAGTCTATGCGCGCTATCAGCCCATCGAAGAAATCGACGAGGCCACCATCGACCAGATGTTCACCGTTGGACTCAAGGGCATCGTCTGGACCACGCAGGCGGCCGTGGCCCAGATGAAGCGCCATGGCTCGGGTTCCATCATCAACCTCCGTTCGGCGGCGGCGGTACTGGTCATGGTGAACTCGGCCGCCTATTGCGCGCTCAAGGCGGGCGTGGCCGGCCTGACGCGGGCCTCGGCGGTGGAACTTGCCCGCCATGGCATACGGGTCAACGCCATCGCACCGGGCATGATCGCCACGCCGGCTTCCATCGGCTTTTTCGATCAGGCCACACTGGAGGCGCGCCAGCGCGCCCAGCCCCTCGGGCGCTTCGGCCAGCCCGAGGAAATGGCGGGCGTGGCGGCCTTCCTGGCCTCGTCCGACAGCAGCTACGTCACCGGCGCCACGCTCATGGCCGATGGCGGCATCACCATCGTTGGCACCTAGTCCAGGCGGTGTCACCCAACGCAAATATTGTCCGAAGAGATGACAGCCGGACCGCGAGTTGCACCGACACTTTGAACACTTTGAAATAGAGAGCACACCCTTTATCAACCCAGGGCGCCCGTATCGCGCCGACACACAGGAAACACATCATGGACCTTGAACTACCCAAAAAGCTCACTGACTACCTCGCCGAACTCGATGCCTTTATCGAGCGCGAAATCAAGCCGCTCGAACAGGAAAACGACAACATCCGCTTCTTTGACCACCGGCGCGAGAACTCGCGCACTGATTGGGCCAACGGCGGCACGCACTCCAAGGAATGGCGGGCCTTGCTGGCAAAGGCCACACGACGCGCCGACGCGGCGGGCCACTACCGCTACGCCCTGCCCAAGGCCTATGGCGGCAAGGACGGCAGCAACCTGGACATGGCCGTGATCCGCGAACACCTCAACGCCAAGGGCCTGGGTCTGCACAATGACGCCGCATCCGAACACGCCATCGTCTCCACTCAATTGCTCACCGCCCAACTGCTGATCGAGTTCGGCAGCGAGGCGCAGAAGAAGAAGCTGCTGCCGCCGCTCCTTGACGGTACCGGCGCCATGGCGATGGGGATCACCGAGCTCAATCACGGCTCGGACGCCACCCACATGGAGACCGTGGCCCGGCGAGAGGGCGAGCACTGGATCATCAATGGCAACAAGACCTGGAATTCGGGCGCCAACTGGTGCGGCACCAATATGGTGTTTGCCCGCACCAGCGGCAAGGCCGGCGACGCCAAGGGCATCACGGCATTCCTGGTGCCTTGCTTTCCCAACCCGGCGCCTGGCATGGTGGTGGAGGAGGTGCTGTGGACCTTAGTCATGCCCTCCGATCACTGCACCGTCAGCCTCACCAACGTCAAGGTCCACAACGACGACATCATTGGCGGCGAAGGCAATGGTCTGGCGATCGCGCAGCGCTTCTTCAATGAAAACCGCATCCGCCAGGCCGCGGCCAGCCTCGGCGCGGCGCAATACTGCGTCAACGAATCGGTCAAGTACGCCATGCAACGCAAGCCCTTCGGCAAGCCCCTGGCGAGTAACCAGGGCATCCAGTTCCCGCTGGTCGAGCTGCAAACCCAGTTGGAAATGGTGCGCGCCTTGCTCTACAGGACGGCCTGGCTGATGGACAAACACGGCGCCAAGTCGCAGACCGACAAGGTCTCCATGCTCAATTTCTGGGCCAATCGACTGTGCGGCGAGGCGTCCGACCGGGCGATTCAGGTCCACGGCGGCCTGGGCTATTCCCGGCACAAGCCCTTTGAGCACATCTACCGCCACCATCGCCGTTACCGTATCACCGAGGGCACCGAGGAAATCCAGATGCGCCGTGTCGCCGGCTATATGTTTGGTTTCATGAAGTCGGACAAGGGAGTCGAGGCATGAGCGGTCCGTTGGCGGGCGTGAAGGTCGTCGAAATCGTTGGCTTGGGGGCGGGGCCGTTTTGCGCCATGATGCTGGCCGACATGGGCGCCGACGTGATCCGCGTCGATCGCCCCGGCGGCGGAGAGATCATGAAAATCGTCGAACCGCGCTTTGACGTCATGGCGCGCGGGCGGCGCTCGGTCGCCATCAACCTGAAAAAGCCGGGCGCGACCGAGGCCGTGCTCGACCTGGTGGCGCAGGCTGACATCCTGCTCGAAGGCTTCCGGCCCGGCGTCATGGAGCGCATGGGCCTGGGCCCGGACGCCTGTCTGGCGCGCAACCCCAAACTCGTTTATGGCCGCATGACCGGTTGGGGCCAGGACGGCCCCCTGGCGCAGGCCGCTGGCCACGACATCAACTACATCGCCCTCGCTGGCGTGCTGCACACCATAGGCAAGGCGGGCGAACCGCCCCTGCCGCCCATGAACCTCGTTGGCGACTTCGGCGGCGGCGGCATGCTGCTGGCCTTTGGCGTCATGTGCGCCCTGCATGAGGCCAGGCAATCCGGTCGCGGTCAGGTGGTGGACGCCGCCATGGCCGAAGGCTCGGCGCTGCTGGCCTCCATGAACTGGGGCTTCAAGGCCGCCGGCCTGTGGCGCAACGAGCGCGGCGCCAACGTCAATGACGGCGGCGCCCACTACTACAACGCCTATGCCTGCGCTGACGGCCACTACATCTCGATCGCCTCGGCCGAGCCGCAGTTCTACGCCCTGCTGCGCCAGAAGCTCGGGCTGGACGACGACACCGCCTTCGATCCGCAAAACGACCACCGGCGCTGGCCCGAACTCAAGAAACGCCTCACGGACATCTTCAAGACCAAGACCCGCGCCCAATGGTGCGCGCTGATGGAAGGCAGCGACGTCTGCTTCGCTCCGGTGCTCGACTGGAACGAAGCACCCGAGCATCCGCACAACCGCGCGCGCGCCATGTTCATCGACATCGAGGGCGTCACGCAACCGGCGCCGGCGCCGCGCTTTAGCCGTACCCCGGCGCCGCGCCCGAGCCCACCGTCCGCTCCCGGCGCCGACACCGAGGCCGCGCTCAAGGACTGGGGATTTACGCCCGCCCGCATGGACGCGCTGCGCGCCTCCGGGGCGGTCACGTCCAAGCCCGGCACATGAAGGAGAATATGTACCGACCACAGCGAGGTAAGCATGTTTATCGATAAGAGCCGCGAAACGCCACAGGACTGGGACGCCATTGACCGCTACCTAAAAAGCCAGGGCATGACCCTCGACCGTGGGGTCGAGGTTCGCCAGTTCGCCTCCGGCGTGGCCAATCTCAACTATCTGATCTCGGTCGATAGCAAACCCGCGGTGTTCCGGCGCCCGCCCAACAACGACGCGCCACCGGGGGCCTACGATTTCGCCCGCCAATACAAGATCCAGTCGCGCCTGGGCAAATGCCTGCCGGCCACGCCGCTGGGGCTGGCCTATTGCGACGACATCAGCGTGATCGGCGTGCCCTTTCTGATCAGCGAATTCCGCAAGGGCACCGCCATCGGGCGCGAATTGCCAGAGTCCCTGGCCGGGGTGGAGAACATCGGTGGCAAGCTCAGTGAGTTGATCGTGGGCGCCATGGCGCAACTGCACCGCATCTCGCCGTCCGAGGCCGGCCTGAGCGACCTGGGCAAGGCCGAAGGCTTCATCAAGCGGCAGCTTGATGGCTGGCATAAACGCGCCGCACGGGTCATGTCGGGGCACCAGATGGAGCAGGTGAACACGCTGCACGCCTGGCTGGCGGCGCATCAGCCGGCGGAGCGCCCCGCCACCCTGGTGCATCTGGACTTCAAGCTCGACAACGTGCTGGTCGATCCGCAAACGCTGACGGTGCAAGGCATCGTGGACTGGGAGATGTCGACCATCGGCGACCCGATCTACGACCTGATGCTGATGCTGGTTGTGTGGGGTGCGCCAAACGATCCGCCGGTGTATGTGCGGCAGTGCTGCATGCCTTGCGCCGCGCCCGGTTGGTGGAGCCGACGCCAGGCGCTGGCGGCTTATTTGCGCGAGATGGGCGCGACCTTGCCGGAGGAAGACGTCAAGTTCTATTGGCTGCTGGCGATGTTCCGCCAGTTGGTGGCGGTGGCTCAGTTGATCGCTCTCTATGAGCGGGAGAAGATGCTCAATGCCAACACCATGGAGATGCCCATCGTTCTGCGCTCCATGCTTGACCACGCCGTGGCCTTGACCACCCGTGAGTTGGACTGGTAGTTAGGGCTTGTTCAGCAATAACTTGCACATTTGTCTCGCCAGCTTCGGGTGCGCTGCGTTGTTGCAAATCGCTTGTGTGGCAGAGCCACACGGCACGCTTTGCGCCTAGCATCGCATCCCGAATCCGACGGCCAAATGCACAACTTATTACCGAACGAACCCTTAGCGCCTGAAGACGGGCTCACGCTTCTCGAAAAACGACTTGACGCCTTCGCCGAAGGACGGCAGATCGATGAGTTCGCGCTGGCGCCGCTTTTCGTAATCAAGCTGTGCCGCCAGTCCCTGGCCGTCGGCGGCGTCGAGGGCGCGCCGCGCCTCCAGGGCCGCGTGTGCCGGCGCCTTGGCCAGTCGCGCCGCAATGCTTTGGGCCTCATCCATCAACAGGGCATCGTCCACACAGGACCAGATCAAGCCCCATTCCTGGGCCTGCGTCGCTGACAGACGATCACCCAGCAGCATCAGACCGAGCGCACGGGCGCGGCCGAGATGGCGCGGCAGGAACCAGGTTGCCCCCATGTCCGGGACGATGCCCAGGCGTGGGAGAAACGGCGTGAGGAAAAATGCGGAGCGTGCCGCGACCACCACATCGGCGGCGAGCGCCAGGCTGATGCCGGCCCCGGCCGCAGCGCCATTGACGGCGGAAACCACGGGAAACGGCAAATTTTGCAGGGCCAGAACCAACGGATTGGACACTTCCTCGATGATTTTCGCGGTACTCTGGCCGACCGTCAGGCCCTGGTCGCCGGCGTCCATCTGATTCAAGTCGGCGCCAGCGCAAAACGAATTTCCCGCGCCCGTGAGTATCAATGCCCGGGTGGCGCCACTCTCGCGCAATTGCGCCAGCGCGGTGAGCATTTCATTTTGCATCGCGACGGTCAAGCCGTTGCGCGTGCCGGGCTGGTTGAAGGTGAGGACGGCGATGTCGTTTGTCACCTCCAGCGTGATGAACTTGAAAGTCATGATCTCTTCTTTCCTAGGTGTTCGAATAGCGGGGCGGCCGCTTCTCAATGAAGGCCGCGATGCCTTCGTTGAAATCCTGGGTCAAGGTGCACAAGACCTGATTGCGGTCTTCCATGGCGATGGCGGCCTCCAGGCTGCCGGCATCGACGCTGATATTGAGGCATTCCTTGGTGAGGCGCAATCCCAGCGGCGCGGTGTTCAGCATGTCCGCCACATAGGTTTTTGCCAGTTCGACCAGTTGCTCGTCGGGCACGACCTCCGACACCAGGCCCACCCGCAAGGCACGATCGGCCTTGATGAAACGGCCGGTCAGCATCAGCTCGGAGGCGACCGAGACACCCACCAGACGCGGCAGGAAATAGGACACGCCGATGTCGCAGCCGGACAGGCCGATGCGAATGAAGGCCGCGTTCATGCGCGCGCTTTCCCCCGCGATGCGAATATCGGACGCGAGCGCAAGCGCAAATCCGCCGCCGCAAGCCGGTCCATGCACCAGGCTGATGATCGGCTGCGGCACCCGGCGCATGCGGATCACGATGTCGCTGATGCGGCGCTGCAGCACCAGCCTTTGCGCCGGGCCGGCCGATTCCAGATCAAAGGCGCGTTCCTCGCCCTCGCTGTCACGCATGTCGAGTCCCGCGCAAAACGCCGTGCCGGCGCCCCGCAGCACCACCAGACGCACCCGCGGGTTGGCATGGAGACTGTCGAAATAGTGGCCCAGTTCTTCCGTCATCCGATGGTTCAGCGTGTTGAGATGCTCGGGCCGGTTGAGCGTCACCCAGTCCACCGCACCCTCCCGGGAGATTTGCAGTGTCTGATACTGGTGCGCGTCTGAAGTCAATGATGACATTGGTTTACCCCATGATGAAGTTCGTAACTGTCTGGGTGGATCTCAGCTCTCGCCCATTTGCGCGCGTCCTCGCTGTCGAACGTCGGTTCTGCGCTGTTCGATTTCGCCCGAGTTCAACGCTTGATTCCAGGCTTGCGACTGCCTGTGTTCGAGCTCAAGTCCATCGGCCAGACTCATTGCAAAGCCCGTGTCCATCAGGGTCTTGTATGCCACCAGCATCTCCGGCACGGCCGACAGCATGTCCAGCGCGAGTTGCGTCGCCTGCGCCATCAGTTCGTCCGGTTCGACCAGGCGGTTGACCAAGCCGATTGCGAGTGCGCGTTCGGCTGACACGAAATTTCCGGACAGCGATATTTCCTTGGCGCGCGCCAGGCCCACCGAGCGGCTTAGTTTTTGCGAAAGTCCCCAGCCTGGCATCACGCCCACGCGCGCATGGGTGTCGGCGAAACGGGCCTGAGTCGATGCAATCAGAACATCGCAGGCCAGCGCCAACTCGAACCCACCGGTGATCGCAGTGCCATTGATCGCACCGATAATCGGGCCCTTGAAAGCCGCGAGGCTCTGAATTGGATCATCGCCCGAGCCCACGTTGGACAGCAGCGCATTGGTGCTACGACCCAACTCCTTCAGGTCGAGACCGGCGCAGAATGCACGCCCGGCACCCGTCAGAATTAGCACCCGTACCGTCGGGTCGGCCGCCAGTTGGCGAAATGTCTGCGTCAATTCCTGACAAAGCCGCGCCGACAAGGCGTTCATCGCGAGCGGACGGTTCAAGGTCACGATCGCATACCCGGCTTCAAACTTCTGAAGGCGTAGCGCGGGCTCCGAGTTGTTTGATGTTGTCATTTACATCTTGATCGAAAAATTGCCGATATCGCTGGTCGATGCATCGCCGAGTTTGCAGCCACCATCGCATTCGATGATGGAGCCGGTGATATAGCGCGCATTGTCCGAGGCGAGAAACAGCGCGGTGTCGGCGACATCGCGCAGGCTGCCGTAGTCCCGCAATGCGAGGCGCGATTTGAGCGCATGCTCCGCTTCGGGCGTCGGCGTGAGACGAGCCATGCCTTCGGTGCCGGCAATCGGCCCTGGGGAAATCGCGTTGACGCGTATCCCCTCGGGGCCCCATTCCATGGCCAGGCACTTGGTCAACATATTGATCCCCGCCTTCGCCGCGCAGGCATGGGCTTGGAACATCGCGGGATTGGTGCCTTGGGTTGCCGTGATTGACAGCAGCGACGCACCCGGCCGATTCAGATACGGATAGGATGCGCGCAGCACATTGAAGGTGCCGATCAGATCAATGTCGATGACCGTCTTGAAGCCATTGGCCGACATCGCAGCGGCCGGTGCCACGAAATTGCCGGCGGCCCCCGAAATGACGATGTCAATCTTGCCGAAACGGTCGCTGGCCTGCATGAAGGCAGCATCCAGCGCCGCGAAGTCCCGCACGTCGGCCGCAATTCCAAGGGCATCGCCACCCGCTTCAACGATTCCGGCGGCGGCGGCGGCAATTTTTGCCTCGGTGCGACTCACCACCACTATTCTTGCTCCCTGACGGGCGAAATGCTGCGCAATGCCAAGGTTGATGCCGCTGGAAGCGCCGACGATAAACGCAGTTTTTCCGGCCAGTACATTGTGTTTGAATGCGTCCATTGCTTATGCCATCCTTGGAATGTTCAGGGTTTACGTCAAGGCAATTGTTTATCGCTGTGGTGTCGTTGGCATCGTCCAAATTGACATTTCTGGCAGGCTGATCTTGCCCCCCAAAAAATGGGCTCCACGACGGACCGCCAATTTCACCATGGCTCACAAGGGGCGGTTCCCTCAGCGCACGTCAGTCGTCAATGACCAACCCATTCACCGTCCATTCAGAAACCCGATGCCTGGCAAAGCGGTGCAGGCTCGTGCGCTTGGTAGCCCATCATCGGGCGGTGCCAACTGTCGCTTTGGACGAGGCGTCGTGGACATCAATCGTTGAGAATAAAAAATGCAGCCGGGCCCCGGTTGATCGGCCCCGGACATTGCCAAGCCCATTTGCCGCGCCGCGCAAGGGAGTCATTCTTTCAACGAGGAGAGTCCATGAATTTTGATCATACCGACAAGGTGAAAGCACTTATCACGAAGCTCGAAGCTTTTATGGCGGAGAACATCTATCCCCGCGAAGGCGAGGAGCACGCGTGGCATGAGGACCCGGCTCACGCGTGGCAGATCTGGCCGGGCCTCGACGCGCTGAAGTCCAAGGCACGCGCCGCTGGCCTGTGGAATCTGTTTTTACCCCACGAATACGGTGCCTTTGGTGCTGGCCTGACGAACCTTGAATATGCGCCGCTGGCCGAGATCATGGGTCGGGTGCCTTGGGCATCGGAGGTCTTCAACTGCAGCGCCCCCGACACCGGCAACATGGAGGTGCTGGCGAAGTTCGGCACGCCGGCGCAGCAGGAGCGCTGGCTGAAGCCGCTGTTGGCCGGTGAAATCCGCTCGGCCTATGTCATGACCGAGCCCGAGGTGGCTTCGTCGGATGCCACCAATCTTGAAACGAGCGTGGTGCGCGACGGCGATGACTACGTCATCAATGGCCGCAAGTGGTGGATCACCGGCATTCTGGATCCGCGCTGCGAGTTGCTGCTGGTGATGGGCAAAACCGACCTCAAGGCGCCGCGCCATGTTCAGCACTCCACCATCATCGTGCCGCGCCATGCCGCCGGTGTCAGCATCGTGCGCAAGCAGACGGTGTTTGGTTCCTCGCGTTCCCCGGAAGGCGAGGCCGAGGTGCTGTTCGAGAACGTGCGCGTGCCGAAAGAAAACCTGATCGTCGGCGAAGGCAAGGGTTTTGCCATCGCGCAGGGTCGTCTCGGACCGGGCCGCATCCACCACTGCATGCGCAGCATCGGTCAGGCCCAGAGGGCGTTGGAGATCATGGCGCGGCGGGTTGAGAACCGTGTGGCCTTCGGGAAAAAACTGGCCGATCAAAGCAGCATCCGCCAGGACATCGCCCGCTCTTACTGTGAGATCGAACAGGCGCGCCTGCTCACGCTCAAGGCCGCTGACCGCATGGACCGCGTCGGCAACGTCGCGGCCAAGGACTTGATCGCCGCGATCAAGATCGTTGCACCGCGGATGGCGCAACGCGTCATCGACCGGGCCATCCAGGCGCACGGCGGCATGGGGGTGGGCGACGACACGCCAATCGCGAAATTCTTCGTCATCAATCGTTTCCTCCGAATCGCCGATGGGCCCGATGAGGTCCACATGTCGCAGCTCGGCAAACAGAAGATCAAAGAGTACAACGCGTAAGCCGGCCACGCAGGCCCATCGAGACAACAATGATGCCTGCTGGCCAAGCTCGCGCTGCACGCGCGCGAAAAAACCTGCAAGCCGCTGCCCTGATTGCTGATACATCCGATGGCCGACTTGCAAACTGAAAAGAATTACGCGGTTCAAGAGATCGACAACCGCTTGTTCTTTCGCCTGTTTCAAGCCGCCAATACCTTGCATACCAAGGGCAGTCAGGCGGTCGAGGAGTTCGGCATGACGACGCAACGGTGGTCGGTGCTGGGGGCGCTGTCGCGACCGCAAGCGGTCGGCGGCATGTCGATTGGCGATTTGTCGCGCTATTTGCTGGTAAGTCGTCAGAACCTGACAGTCCTGTTGTCGCGCCTGGAGCGCGACGGCTTGCTCGAACGCTCCACCAGCGAGGATGATCGCCGTTCGCGTAAAGTCAAGCTCGCCGCGAAGGGCGAGGTGCTGTGGCAAAAGCTGCAGGAGCCCATCCACAATTTCTACGATCAGGCCCTGATAGACCTGTCGTTTGATGACCGGCTGGCGTTTATTCATTATTTCACCAAGCTGCAAACCAACATGTCGAAGCTTTAAACGGCTTGTCCTTCAGGATGAAATGAAACATTGTCGTTTCGGACGATCTCTGGCACTTCGGCTTTGCCTATGATTTCGATTCAGCAGGATTTGCGCAGGCCAACGCGTCACTGACGCGACGGCGAGCAGGAAATCGGATGAACCCATTCCGGGTTTTCGGTTTTAGTCCCACCATCAACGAAAGGAATTGAAATGACCCAACGAGTTGCATTTGTAAGCGGAGCAGGGCGCGGAATTGGCCGGGCGATCGCACTGGCTATCGCCGATGGCGGCTACGCCGTGGCGGTGGGAGACATGCGTGAGCCGGAGTCAAGGGAGACCATCGCCCTGATCGAGAAGGCCGGCGGCAAGGCGATCTTCGTGCCCCTGGATGTGGCCAATTCCGCATCGGTACTCGCTGCCGTCGCCCGCACCACGGCCGAACTTGGACCGATTGACGTGCTGGTGAATAATGCCGGATGGGATGAGCTCAAGCCATTCATCCAGACCGACGAGGCGTTCTGGCAAAAGGTGATCGACATCAATTATTTCGGCACATTGCGCATGATCCACGCCGTTCTGCCCGGCATGACGGAGCGTAAATGGGGACGCATCATCAGCATCAGCTCGGATGCCGCACGGGTCGGCTCGTCGTTTGAAGCCGTTTATTCCGGTGCCAAGGGTGCCGTCATTTCATTCACAAAAACCCTGGCGCGCGAAGTGGCACGCAAGAGTGTGACCGCGAATTGCGTGTGCCCGGGCCCAACGCGTACACCCGGCTTTGAGTCGGTGATCGACCCCACCAACGCCAAGCTGCTCGAGTCGATGGTCAAGGGCGTTCCGCTGGGCCGCCTGGGCGAGCCCGAGGACATCGGCGCTGCGGTGGCCTTCCTTGCGTCCGAGCGCGCTGGTTACATCACCGGGCAGACGCTGTCGGTGAGCGGCGGATTGACAATGGCCTGAGGCCGAGGGAATCACCACCATGTCAGCACTTCAGAAACCGACTGGGAACGCGGGTGACGCGGTCCTGTATTCCCTAAGTGACAAGGGCGTCGTCACCATCTCGCTTAATCAACCTGATACGCGCAACGCGATCAATGATGAGCTGTTGGCGGGTCTCATGGCCGCCTTGGATCGGGCTGAGCACGAGAGTGCGGCGCGCTGCGTCGTGCTGACGTCGACGCATGACAAAGTCTTCTCGGCTGGAGGCGATCTCAAGGGAATGGCCGCCACCGAGACCGTTGTCACCAAGCACATCAGGAATGGCTCGATGCCCGATCTGGTGCATGCCATCGTGAGTATGAAGGTGCCTGTGCTGTGCGCCTTGAACGGTCACGCGCTGGCGGGTGGTTTTGGCCTGGTCATGGCCTGCGACCTCGTCATCGCCAAACAGGGCGTGCGGATTGGCACGCCAGAAATCAACGTCGGCGTTTTCCCCTTCATGATTTCGGCGCTGATGCAGCGCAACATTCCACGCAAGCGGATGTCCGAGATGATCTTCCTGGGCGATCAGATGTCGGCCGAAGAGGCGCAAAGCCTCGGTTTTATCAATCGCGTCGTCGCACCCTCGGAATTCGCGGAGACCGTGCGCGACTGGTCGGAGCGGCTGGCATCCAAGTCGCCGCTGCTGTTGAAGCTCGGAAAGAAGGCGCTCTTTGAGCAGCAGGATCTGGCGCTGATGCCGGCGTTGGGCCTGCTGCAACATTACCTGACGCTGGCGCAAAGCACTGCCGACGTGAAGGAAGGCGTTGCCGCTTTCCTGGAAAAGCGTGCGCCTGTTTGGAGCGGGGCATAAGCTAAAGCCAGGTTTTTTTTCGGAATATGCCATTCGCGAAAATCGTGACAACCACGTCCTTGTCGCCATGGGATGTGAACGGCGTAATCGGCCCGCAGGCAAACATCACGACGAAGAACACCACGTGTCTTTGTCGTGACAAAGCGGCGGGCCGTCTCGTTTGAATCCAGGTGCCTATTGCACCCGCGTGTGAGCGTCGTCAGGGGTGGCACGCCATCTTGGGTCAAGCATGTTCATGCGGTCGTCAACATTTTGGATAGTCGTCGACGACAAGGCTTGGGATGGCAATTCGGGCGAAAGCAGACCGATTGCCGCGGGGATGACCCAAATCGGGACGCTCTTCCGCCGCGTCAACCGCAGGCTTCGCTCGAAGTGAATCAATTAAAACGCAGGGTGTGGTGAAAACAGCCACCCAAATCGGCATATTTTTCGCTTTCCCGGTCACGGGCTAGCGTTGACGTGTGTCCGCACTGGAGATTGCCATGACTGATTTATCCGCAGAGTTCAAAGCCTTGGCCGAGTACCGTCCCACCCATAAGGTGCGCTTCGTCACTGCGGCGGCGCTTTTTGATGGCCACGATGCAGCCATCAATATCATGCGACGTATCTTGCAGAGCATGGGCGCCGAGGTGATCCATCTCGGTCATAACCGAAGCGTGGAGGAAGTGGTAACTGCTGCACTCCAGGAGGATGTGCAGGGCATTGCCATCAGCTCTTATCAGGGCGGCCATATCGAATATTTCAAATATGTGGTTGATTTACTCAAAGAGCGAGGCGGCGAGCATATTCAGGTTTTTGGCGGGGGTGGGGGCGTAATCGTTCCAGCCGAAATCCGAGAACTGCAAGCTTATGGTGTAACACGTCTTTATAGTCCGCAAGACGGCCAACGCATGGGTTTGCAAGGCATGATCGGTGAGATGTTGATGCGGTGCGACCGCGACCTGTCATCTTATGCGCCAAAGACGCTAGACGCGCTCATTGGCCACAGCGAGGGCGCATGGCGTGCTCTGGCCCAACTCATGACGGTTCTGGAAAACGACAAGGCTGATCCGGAAATGTTGACGACCTTGCGTGCTAAAGCCAAGGCTAGCAAGGTGCCGGTACTGGGCATTACGGGTACCGGTGGTGCCGGTAAATCCAGCCTGGCCGATGAGCTGATCCGTCGCTTTCGACTCGACCAGGATGATGCTTT